>NZ_JAKTHZ010000009.1:0-169583 GCF_027854645.1 Acinetobacter sp. AOR41_HL
AACCAACTTAATCTCAAGTAACTGTTTTTCAACAAGTTTCTATCTGCATCACCGCCGATGGATGTGCATTATAGACCATCCAAATCCCTTTGCAAGCGGAAATTAGAAATTAATGACTTGAGCGTTCAATTTTAAACCAAAATACAAATCAAGTATTTGTTTTATATATATAATTATTTTTATTTCTTATTTTTGGCCTAAATAAGCCAGTATCATGCTTGATAATTCTCGTTTAAGTTGTTGTTCTGAGATAAGAAAATTGTTCTGGCTCACGTAACGCATCATCGTAAAAAGCGTACTATTAATAATTACAAAGGATTTATGCTTTACCTGCTCGAAGTCCCACTGATGAGGATTTCTACTAAATGTATATAAACCTACTTCAAAAAAATGCTTTTCTAAAATCTGAGCAGCTTGCGAATGACTATAGTCATGCCAATGTTTTAATACCTCTATAAAAAATCCGTGATCGGCTTTTAATGCATTAAATCCTAGCTCTATTGCCAAGGGGATAAGCAGATCTAAAGGAATATTCCCCTGCTGCATAACTAATTCTTTAAGCTGCTGCCCTAATAGTTCGCTTTTACGGCGTAATAGTTCTTCTATGATTTGATCTTTATTCTCAAAGTATTGGTAAATCGACCCAACACTTACTCCAGATTTCTCTGCAATTTTAGGCGTCGTCGTATGTAGTAATCCATATTGAGCGATACACTGCTGTGTCGCCTCTAAAATATGGTTAACAATAATTTTTGAACGCTGTTGCTGCGGGGCTTTTCTCATCGTTTTTTATTCGTTAAATGCGAATTGAATGCGAATAATTATTCATATTAGCCTATTTATTATTCAGTTCAATAAGTAAGTAACGATATGCAAATGATTAGCCCGACTCGACTTGCTTCTTTTAATGATATGCAAGACAGTAATTTCTTTACTCAGTTTTTAAATATCTGCTGTGAAAAACCAGTACAACCAAACTATACAGAATATGTATCTTTACAACGTGCTCTTTGCGAAGGGGACGTTGAAATGGATAAGCTGATTGATTGGGTTATGCAAAATCCCAAAGACCACCGAATAATTTTTGAGAAAATATTATTTCAAGGCCGCGATGATCTATCTGAGTCGCTACCTACTGAGTTAGAAAATTTCTTTAATTACATTGAACAAAAGCCTGAATGGTTAGACCAGCAACAAATTGATGAGGCTATTAAATTTACCCATCGTTTAGGAATAAATAATGGTTTTATTCTTAGAGATTTATCTTTAATGGGGGGATATTTATATCCGGGATTTAATCAACCCCTAATTTTAACGGGTGCATTAAAGAAAGAAGCGGGAACACGTTTAGCAGAAACCACAAAATGGTGGGTGGATATTACTGAACCTCAAGGGCTTTGTCGTTTGAGTGCGGGTTTTACGTCAACGATTTATGTTCGCTTTATTCATGCACTCGTTCGCCGGCAATTAAAAAAGTCTGAGCGTTGGGATAATGAAGTTTGGGGAATTCCTCTTAATCAATTTGATTTAGCCATGACTAATTTAGCTTTTAGTAGTGTAGTTTTACTTGGTATTAGAGCGTTGGGTATATGGCCAACAAAACAAGAAGCAAAGAGTTTTTTACATTTTTGGCGTTATGTCGGCTGGTTAATGGGAATTGATGAAAAGTGGCTTATTCAATCTGAAACTGAAGGCTGGCGACTACTTTACTGGATGCAGTTTGCTCATCCTCGTTCCGATCACAGCAGTATTGAATTAGGATTAAGCTTATCTAAAGAGCCTTTTGAGAGACAATATCTGCATTTGCGTTCTTTACAGCAGAAACTTGCTTATCGACAACACTTAGAACTTACCCAATTTTTTATTGGTAAGAAAAGAATGAAACTACTCGGATTGCCTCAGCAATCTGCCTCATGGTTTGCTTATTATTTAATTGTGCGTAATTTACTACTTTATAATGGCGCAAAGCTTTCACCAAAAGTTGAAAAGTTTTTATCTAAATCAGGCCGTAATATACAAAAACTTGGCTTAACGCTTTATCAGAATCAAGGTAAGGCAAAAATCTTAGCAAGTATGCATCAATAATTATTAAAACCTCAAAATAAAAAATGGAAGCCCGTTACCCAAGCTTCCATTTTCAAATATTAATAACCTTATTGAGCTGATGAACTATGCATTTCAGCGTGATTCATTTGCTCATGTGTCTCCATCATCTGCTTATTTTTTTGACTTGGCATGTAGTCAGGCTCATTGTTGATGGCCAAGTAAAAAACAATCATAAACAATACACTCAAGATAGAAGCCACAATAAGTAACTTCCATCCCCACCAAGACTGTTCAGGCGATAATTTATTTGTCATTTCATTTCTCTCATTAAATTAATAATTTCAGTTCTTTAATTCGCTAAAGCCTATTAAAACTTCATACTCATACGAACCCAGTAATTTCTTCCGATATTGTTAAACTGCTCTTCGCTCGCAAATCCAAAGCCTGCACTACCCGCTTTATTTAAGTGTTCGGTATAGGTCTTATCTAATACGTTATCGATGCCAACAGAGACATCAATATCTTTACGAAGGTTGTAACTTCCGTTTAAAGAAAGTGTTGAGAAACCTTTACTTGGTTTTAGGTCATATCCCACGATATTACCTTGATGTAGACTCACACGGTTTTGCTCAGCAACAGCTCGCCACAACAGGCCTAAGTTATATTTGTCGGCTACATAGCGAATATTTAATCGACCTTCTAACGGGGAAATTTGAGGTAACGGTTTGTCATCTGTGGTGTTTTTACCCCACGCATACATAGCACTCAAATCTGCCTGAATACGGTCGGTAAATTGATATCCAATACCTGCTTCTGCACCAGCAATAGTTGCATCAACATTCTTGGCACCTGCAGTAATATCATGGCTCATATCATGCCCCCCCATTCCCATACTCGGGTGATGGTGATAACTCATTAATATGTAGTCATCTACTAAGCCTGCATAAGCAGAAGCCCATGTGTTTAAAGCACCATGTTGTTGTTGGAAGCCTAGATCTAACTGCAATGTTTTCTCAGGATTCACACCGTTAAAGGTATTGGTTGAGCCAGCATTACCATGTTTAGGAGAGAAAAGCTCCCAATAATCAGGCATACGCTCTACATAACCTAAACCGATATAGCTTTTGAAGTCATGCTCAGGATGTTGGTTTTCCCAGCGAACAAATGCGCTTGGCAAAGTCTTCTCAAGCTTCGTATTATAGCCTTGGGCTTTAGAATCGGCTCGCTCATCTTCAACTGTTACCCGATCTAAACGTGCACCTGTCACTAACTTGTTTTTATCATTCCATTGATAGCCAAGTTCACCGAAAGCACCATATGATTGGAATCGCATATCTTGTCGATATGGAACATTCATAGAAGGCATTGTTGGCGATGACATGCTACCGCCATGTTTATTAAATTGTGAATCTACCCCAGTGATCAGGCTCCATTTATCCCATTCAGAGGTCATGGCTAAGCGAGAATTTAGTGTACGGCGCGTTACTTGCATGGCCATCGCGTTTGGCATGAGCATGGTCATACCACCATGGTTCATTTCAACTAATGGCGGTGTGCGCAAACTAAAATTATCCATAATATGGTCGTTATAGCTGTAGTTCACCTGCCCTTCGATTTTCTTAATGACATCGGTGATATTTTTCTTTTCGAAACGCAGTCCTAAGCTTTCACGCGCAAACTGAGAACCATCCATTGAACGTCCTGCATAAAGTGACTCACCATCAGATTTTCCACCTGTGAGTTCGATCCACGTGTTTTCATCTGGAGTAAAGCCAAGTGCTATATCAGCATTCCACTTCTTCCATGCTGAAGGTACAGTATTACCATCACCGTCTTGATAACTATTGGACTCTGAACGGTTGGCATTTAAACGAATATATTTTTTCTCATCGCCAACTGCTGCTTCAACATTATGGTCAATACGTCCATATGAACCTAGTAAAACACTTGCTTGCCCACGATAAGGTTTTTCAGAGGTAAGTTTCTCAGGCTGACGTTCAAACAGGACTGTTGCTGCCGAACCAGTATTGGCATATTGAACCGTTTGCGGACCTTTAATCACAGAAATACGATCATAACTTTCTGGTGAAATATAAGAAGTTGGAGCATCCATACGGTTTGGGCATGCACCGAGGTTCTCCGTACCATCTGTTAGAATTTTAATACGTGAACCAAACATCCCTCGGAATGTCACATCACCATTTGTTCCACCGCTTTGTATTGAGTTAAAACCCATAATACTTTGTAAATAGTCTGCACCATCTGTAGCAGGTACTGGCTGAATTGGCTGTTTCGGGTCTGCATGTACAATCAGGCCATTTGCATCGTTGCCTTGCTGTGCTGTAACAACAATAGGCGCTAATGAATGAAGTGTGTTGGTATCAGTATCATTTTTCTCTGAATCGGCAAAAACTAAGCCTGAATGAGAAACAGCAAGCATCGCAACCCATAAAGGTTGTAGTAAAAATTTAGAATGTGGCATTTTTATACGCTCTAAAACATAAATAAAGTGATATCGAAGTCAATAAAGACCCCAACAAAAATTGCTTTTATTTATGCAAATAGAGGCGGTGCACGCCCTTGCGGGAGTAAGAAGAGTCGCTGTAGCGCAAAATAAACATGTCTAAATGCTTGTTGATAAGCGACTAAGCGAACTTGTATACGAACAAGTACCTCTTTTACGCCAAATTCAGGTGGTAAAACCAGATTGGCATAGACGGTACAATATTGGCACTGGTGATTTGCATCATGGTGGTCATGATGTTCAGGTACTTGTGCCTGTCCGATATGGTGGTCGTGATGTGAATGATGCATGGCATGTGACATGGTTTCCATCTGTGCCTTAGGTTTAAGCAAAGCACGGGTAATAGTTTCACAGACCGGAGCAATTTGATATTGCTTCGGTAATAGCGGCTGTAGAAATACCGCAATCTGTAAAAACACTGCTGCACATGCGAGCAACAGACCACTACGAAAAACCAAAAATCACATCCACGCTATATTGATGTTTGAAAACTTTTAACGTTTTACCGCAACTTTTTCACGCTCGCGTTGGCGAACAATCTTTTCGACTTTTTCACGTGCACGCTGACGTTTAAGTGGCGACAAATAATCCACAAACAATTTGCCTTTTAAGTGATCCATTTCATGTTGGATACAAACAGCGAGAAGTCCGTCAGCTTCTATCTCAAATGCTTGACCTTCAAGGTTAATTGCCTCGATTTTCACACGTGACGGACGGTCAACTTTATCGTATATTTGTGGCACTGATAGACAGCCTTCTTCGTACGGCTGCGTCTCTTCAGTCAGTGGAGTTATTTTGGGGTTAATGAAAACCATAGGTTCATCTTTAGATTCAGACAAATCCATGACGATAAGCTGAATATGACGATCGACCTGAGAAGCTGCTAAACCAATACCGGGTGCCGCATACATGGTTTCAAACATATCTGCTGCAAGTTGACGAATTTCATCAGTAACTTCTTCAACAGGCTTAGCAATGGTACGAAGACGGGGATCAGGAAAACTTAAAATAGGTAATAAGGCCATACTGACGTCCTCACTTATGCCATTGATTGAAAAACCAAATGAAGGAAATACTTCATCGAAAAATTGTGTGTAAGCCGCCTATTATAACGCATCTGCACGCATAATTTTTAGGAATTATCATAATGAAAAAGGTTTTTAACGGCATGGCTGAATTTCATGCTTTGGGGATAAAGAAGCATTTACTTGCTTTAGCACTCTGTACAACTGTCGCACTAGGTACGGTAGCAGAGGTTCATGCTGCCAGTCCAAATCATAATCCACCTTCTCTTAAAAGCAATGCACCGAATGTGTATGTTGTAAAACGTGGGGATACCCTATGGGATATTTCCGGCCATTTTCTCAATAAGCCATGGCGTTGGCCTGAAATTTGGGCAAGTAATCAACATGTTAAAAACCCTCACTGGATTTATCCGGGCGATCGATTACTGTTATGTAGCTTAGATGGACGTCCACTTGTGGGCAAAGATGAAGGGGATGGCTGTGTAGGCATTATTCGTCGTTACACAGGCCAAACCACAAACTTACAACCACAAGTTCGCGTAGAAGCATTAAATAATAGTGTGCCAGTTATTCCACTTGAACATATTAAACAGTGGCTAGAGAACAGCACTATTTTACCAGCCGATTCAATTACCAACACACCTTACGTTGTTGGTACAGCCGACCAACGTGTACTTGCAGGAAAAGGTCAAACTATTTATGCAAGAGGAAAAGGTCTAGTTGATGGTCAGCGTTATGCAGTCTATCGAGAAGGTGAACCTTACTATTTCACAGATAGTAAAGGTAAAAAGCATAGCCTTGGTATTGAGCTACTACAGGTTGCTTCAGGTGTTGCGGTATCTTCTGAAAAAGACATTACTACATTAGAGCTAACAGATAGTTATAACGCTGAAGTACGTCGTGGCGATCGTGTTATGCCTGAAGAACAAGCTACTTTGCCAACCTTATTTTACCCAGTAGATGCCAAACAAGTGACTGATGGTGGCAAAATTATTCGTGTCATGGGTTCAATCGGTAGAGCTGCAAAACATAGTGTAGTGACTTTGGACCGCGGTACAGCACAAGGTGTTCAGGTAGGTCAAGTTTTTGATATTACACAACAAGGCGAGACAATTCGCGATCCTAAAACTAAAGAAGCGATTCAACTTCCTGGTCAACAAATTGGGAGTCTGATGGTTTTTAGAACTTTTGATCAGCTGAGTTATGCCTATGTTCTAGAAAGCGATTTGCCTATTAAAGTCGGCTCAAGCATTCAGCCACCTCGCTTTAATGATTAATGTTGGATGTATCTTCTACAATGCTCACCCAACTTTCTTCACACCATTACCACACGCTTAAAGTGTGGTATTTGGTGCAGCACTCATTAGTTAGTTTTAAAAAAATTATCGATTATTTTGGAACTTGTGAAAAAGCAACTCAACCTGATGGTTTAGCAAAGTGGTCCTCTTTGGGGTTACATGCTAATCACTTAAAGCGTGTAAACGAATTTCAAACGGCACAAGGCCAAGCTCAGTTCGAACAGCTTATACAACAAGTTCAGCAGCATACTGATTTTATTTTGACGTTAGATGACTCTGGCTACCCTACTCAATTACTCCCTTATACAGATCATCCACCTGTTATTTTTGGAAAAGGTCAGGCACAGGCATTATTGCAACCACAAATTGCGATTGTCGGTAGCCGAAAACCAAGCCCACATGGACGTCAGGTGGCTTATGATTTTGCCTACTACTTAAGTGAAAAGGGCTTTTTTATTAGTAGTGGTCTGGCTTATGGCATTGATGAAGCAGCTCATCAAGGTGCATCCGCTCATCAACGTACAATTGCAGTCACGGGTACGGGCCTAGACACTACTTATCCAGCTCAAAATAAAAAACTGGCAGAACATATTTTGGCTCAGAATGGCGCCATTATTACTGAGTTTTTACCGGGTACACCACCATTACAACAGCATTTCCCACGTAGAAACCGAATTGTCAGTGGTTTGAGTTTAGGCGTTTTGGTGGTAGAAGCGACATTAAAAAGCGGCTCACTCATCACGGCCAATAAAGCTGCTGAACAAGGCAAAACCGTATTCGCTATTCCGGGTCATATTTATAGTGAGTTCCATCAAGGATGCCATCAACTTATTCGTGAGGGAGCAATTTTAGTTGATCATCCCGAACAAATTATTGAAGACCTCGCCTTACCAACTCAATGGCAAAGCCAGCAACAAAGTCAAAATGAAGAAACCAATACGAATACTCCAGAAATTCCTGTGCATTTGATTGATCTTTATCAGTCTTTAGACTGGGTAGGACAAAATATTGACCAGCTTGTAATTCATCATAATGTTTCGGTTTCTGAACTGACCTCTTCACTAATGGAACTAGAACTACTCGGTTTATGTATGCAACAATCAGGGCTGTATTTACGTTGTCGTTCTTAGTATTAGAGCGCACAATAGCGATTCTGTTTGATTGAAAGGAAACTATTACCATGATTACGACCTCAGTGACCGAAGCAGCCGAATGTTTACAACAAGGTCAAGTTTTGGCATATCCAACTGAGGCAGTCTGGGGACTAGGCTGTGATCCATTTAATGAACAAGCTTTTCAAAAGATTCTTGAATTGAAACAGCGCCCTATTGAAAAGGGCGTCATTTTATTGGCTGGCCATATTAGTCAAGTAGAACATCTACTAACTTCCTTACCGCAAAAGACTCAGCAAGAAATTATTGATTGCTGGACGAACCACCAACCATCAGAAAGAGCCACAACTTGGCTATTGCCAGCCGATCAACACATTCCTTCATGGATTAAAGGCGAGCATCCTCTTGTTGCAGTCCGTGTAACGACACATCCTTTATGTGTCGCTTTATGCAATGCTTTTCATGGATTTATTGTCTCGACGAGTGCCAACCCTAGTGGACAAGAACCAGCCCATTCTTTACAAGATGCCTGCCAATACTTTGGTTCACAATTAAACTATCTCAATGGTGATTTAGGTCAAAGCCAACAGCCAAGCCGCATCATTAACGCCTTAACTGGTGAAGTCATTCGTCCTTAATTCCAGACAAAAAAAAGCTCAGTTATATAGGGATAACTGAGCATAAAAAAGGATGGGTATATACCACATCCAGAGGGTTTGGATATCTCTGGAACGAAAGAAAAATTGCTTAAAAGAGCATCTTTCGTAGTGGTCGCTATTATGTGGTAAGAGACTAAATGAGAGAAATATATTATTTCTCTAAAAAAAGCATGAAAAGTGTAGGGAATTTGGCGTTTTTAGCAATTAAGTTAAAATTATATTAATATTTTTATTGGTCTTTTTTTATATTTATATTACACAATATTTTTATAAATATATTTATAAATCATATAGAAAAGCTTGGATTAACAAAAAAATTGGCATATTTTCATTACTTTTTTTAAAAATATGCCATAGTTTTTTTATTATTCTTAATTTTGCTCTGGCAGGAGATCTGATTTTTTAGATTTAACCTTCTTTTGTGCCATGATAATACCCACGAGAATCATAATTCCACCGAAAGTATGATAGATCGTCCATTGCTCAGATAACCAGAGGCTTGCAATAATGGCTGTGAACACTGGTACAAGGTTCATAAATATACTGGTTCTATTTGGCCCGAGTTGTTGTACAGCCAACATCCAAACTAACGGCGCAATTAAAGAAGCAAATACACCGGCATAAATTGCACTTGGCGCATTTTGTGCATTTAAGCCATCAAGACCAAACCAGAAAATTAAAGGTAAATGGAACAGCACAGAAAACCCAATCTGGACATATAAGCTCGTCATAATTGGAAGTGGAAGCTGCCATTTCTTTAAGAAAACCCCATAAAATGCATAGAAGAATACAGCAACAATCATGAGCGCATCACCAAGGTGTCCGCCACCACTTAAAAGCTTATTAATATTTCCTTGGGACATGACATATAGCAAACCCGCGAAAGATAAAATACTACCAAAGACAGCAAAACGATTAGGTACATCTTTTAAAATCGCAAGAGAAACAAAAATAGTAAAAATCGGAATAAAGGCATTAACAATACCCATATTAGTTGCACTGGTATAATGAGCCGCCGTATAAGCCAAGCCTTGATAAAGCACCATCCCAAATGCACTTAACACAGCAAGCTTAGGTAAATAGGGTATTACTATTCGTCTTTGTCTCCAAACAGATATAAACATAAATGGAGTCAAAATAATAAAGGCAATTAACCACCGATAAAAACTAATGCTAACTGGAGAAATATAATCCGAGACGTAGCGGGTGACTACAATATTTAAAGACCAAATCAGTACTGCCAGAATGGGAAAAATAAATGCCCATTTGTGATATTTCATGACCTGACTCATAGTAATACACCATCTACAAAAGAGATTTTATTTTGAAGAATGTCTTAATAAATTGAAATATCGCATTTCCGACATTGATATTGAACTTAGGACATCATTAATTTTTTAAAATAATGTCCAAGCTTTCATGGCATGTTCTACCACTTTATGTAGTTGCTCAGTGGTCGCGCCATCTCTCGCTTGAATAGTCAGTCCTTGAATAACAGTAGCATAGAAGTCTGTCATTTCTTGTAGAGGAGCATTAGCTGATAAATCACCCTGCTCTACACCTTGTTCCAAACGTTTTAATAATTTTTCTTTAGTTTTTATACGCTTATCTAATAGATTTTGTTGGACATCTTGTGTCGCATCAGAGCAATTCATAGCTGCAACCACCAACATACAACCTGCTGGTTTATTGGGTTGAATCAATCGTTTTACATTGTCATAAAGATACAACTCAAAAGCAATTTTTGCGGTTTTTGCTTCTAAAAAGATCGTTTCAATAGGACATGCTTCATGAGCTAAGTAATAATCAATACTTTTATAAAACAAGCCTGCCTTATCGCCAAAAGTACTGTATAAACTAGGCGCCGTAATTTCTAAAGCCTGCGTTAAGTCACTAATAGACGTTGCTTCATAACCATGTTCCCAAAAAAGCAACATTGCCTTCTCTAAAACTTGCTGTTCATCAAAGCATTTAGGGCGCCCACGCTTCTTTTTCAGCGTATCTTCATTAACCACAAGATCTGTTTCATGCCTATTTGTCATAAAGATCACATCTATTTTTATAACAATCGTTATTAAATTAATTGACGTTCGATTTTTTATCAACTATTTTATTTTCATAATGATCGTTAGTTAATTAAAAATTGCCTTTCTTCACTCTAAATTTAGCCAAGTAAGGATTTATTATGGACCAATCTACTACCTCTAAACCGCGACCCATAACTTCCACACAAGGGAGCTGGTTTGCTATTTTGGCGGTTGCCATTGCAGCATTTGCATTAGTAACAAGTGAATTTTTACCGGTTGGTGTTTTAAATAGCGTTGCAGCTGATTTACATATTTCTGTCGGTACCGCTGGTCTTATTATTACTGTACCTGGCATTATGGCAGCCATTGCAGCCCCTCTATTACCTGTTTCAGTAAAACAACTTGACCGTCGTTACGTGCTTATTTTACTGACTGCAATTATGGTGATTGCCAATACCATTACTGCTTTTGCTGAAAACTTTCATGTTTTATTACTGAGCCGCTTAATTTTAGGTATCTCAATCGGTGGCTTTTGGGCCACAGCTATTGCGTTAAGCGGCAAGCTGGCACCTGCACATTTGCCTATTGCTAAAGCAACTGCTGTAGTCATGGCTGGTGTAACCTTTGCGACTGTATTAGGGGTCCCGATTGGAACTTGGCTAAGCGAGTTTTATGGGTGGCGTAGTGCATTTGGTATTACCGCTGCGATTGGCCTTGTTGTACTCGTCCTTCAGCTTATTTTCTTACCAAAACTTTTACCAGAGTCAGCCATTCATATTCGTGATTTACCTGCTCTATTACGTACGCCCAAAGCACGTAGCGGTATGCTTATTGTTTTATTAATTGGTCTTGCTCATTTCTGTGCCTACAGTTATTTAGCGCCTTTTTTTAAGAATATTGCAGGGTTCAATGGCACCACTATTAGTTCATTATTATTGCTTTACGGAATTGCTGGTATCTTTGGAAATGCATTTGCAGGATATAGTGGCAACTTAAATGTTCGTTACACACTCGCATTTGTTGGGACATGTTTTGCAATCGTATTTTTTGGCTTCCCTATCTTTGCTATTCATGAATTTGGTGCCATCGTTCTTACTGCGCTATGGGGCTTCGCATTCGGTGCCTTTCCTACCTCTGCCAATATTTGGATGTTTGTACACGCACCCCATGCTGTAGAAAAAGGTATGCCGCTTTTTGTTGGCATGTTTCAAGTCATGATTGCTACAGGTTCATTATTAGGTGGTTATGTAGTTGATCATTTCAATGAAAATACTTTAATTTATGGTGTATTAAGCTTCGTTGCTTTAGCATTAATTAGTACATTTACCTTTGCCAAAGGTTTAAATAATCCTAAAGCGACTTGTGAAAACTAAAATATTATTCAGAGTAAGTAGATGAAAAATGAGGACCAACAATTTTCTTTATTGAATGATATAGAAGTCCATGAATTTCTATATGAAAAAGAAGATATTGTTCGTCCTCATGCTTCACTTTGGGGAGATTTTAATTTCAGTTTAAATGGTATTTTGGAAATGCAGGTAGAAGAACAAATCTATTTGTCACCTCCAAGCTATGGGCTTTGGATTCCACCTCAAACGGTTCATCAATCTACTCATATCGATCATGAAATTCACTATATTTGTATCCGCCTCCACCCTCGTTTATGTTCTATTTTAGGTAATGTCTGTAAGTGCTTTAGCATTCAGCCTTTCTTTCGAACTCTAGTTTTACAAATTCTGGAACAGCAAAAACAAAATGGAAAACCTGAATATTTAGTACATCTTCTGCAAGTTTTATTCGATCAATTACAGCAAGCCACCGCATATTCTCATTATTTGCCACAAACACGACATCCTGTTTTATTGCCAATTTTGGAAAAGCTTTCAGACCCCTTGTTTTTTAATCACTCTTTACAACAATTACTGCAGAATTTTTCTGTCAGTGATCGCCATTTATTGCGCTTAAGCCAACAAGAATTACAACTTTCTTTATCGGAATGGCGTAATAGAGCCAAAATTGTTTATGCCATTCATCAAATTCGACAAGGTATGCCCATTAAACGTTTAGCATACGATTTAGGTTACCAACACAGTTCCAGTTTTATTGAATTTTTTAAAAGATATACAGGTCAAACACCTGTTCAAATCAGAAACAATTAGATCGCAGACAGTTTTTTCTTCTCTTTTTATTTTTTGAACACGAATATTATTGCACTCCTCAAGAATAGCAGTTAAAACAAATGCGTTACTTGATATCAATTACAATCTTCAGGAAAGACACATGACTCAATCTGTATACCATATTCCAGTAAAAGCTATTTCAGGCGAAACGGTTGACCTTGACCAATATAAAGGTAAGGTTTTATTAATCGTAAACACAGCATCTAAATGTGGTTTAACTCCACAATACGAAGGTTTAGAAAAGCTTTATCAAGCGAAAAAAGATCAAGGTCTTGAAATCTTAGGTTTCCCTGCAAATAACTTCAAAGAACAAGAGCCTGGTTCAGATGAAGAAATCCAACAATTCTGTTCATTAAACTACGATGTTCATTTCCCGCTTTTCTCTAAAATTTCTGTAGCAGGTGCAGATAAACATCCTCTTTATCAAGCACTGACAACAGCTCAACCAGAACGCATTGGTGAAGGTCCTTTCCGTGAGCGTTTAGAAGGTTTAGGCATTCCAACAAACCCTGCTCCAGAAGTATTATGGAACTTTGAGAAATTCCTCATCAATAAAAATGGTGAAGTTGTTGCTCGTTTTGCGCCAAACTTAACAGCGGACGATGAACAAATTGTAAAAGCAGTTGAAGCTGAACTCGCTAAATAATTTTTAGCGCAATTTAAGAAAAAAGAGTGCTACGGCACTCTTTTTTATTTTCTGGTCAAAATGTTGTTCATTTGCAACAATACCTTATTTCTACATATTTTATGCATATAGTACGCACTTGCTTTACTTGGTATTGTTTGTAGTTATGAAAAAAGTTTTACAAGGCGCATTTTTTCCATTTGTGATTTTTGCTTCCGGTATGTTGTTACTTGGATGCGATCAGGCACAAGACCATGCTAAAGCACAAGAATCTGCTCAAACCAATGACGAAGTATCAGAACAAGCAGATGATTCTCAACAAGAAATCGCACCTACTAAAAATAAAGCTGAGTTAAAAAGCGGTAATGTTTTTTATATCGTTCGTGATGCGGCTAACTTACAGTTAAAGGCAGGCGACTATATTGAAAAGCTTAAAGACACTCAACTTGATGTTGAGCAAGCCATCCAAGATAAAGATCAACAAGAACTAAAAACAACTGTGACCACTTTAAAACAGCAGTTAAAAGGCTTAAATCAAGCACTATTGACTTTAGATATAAGAAGTCAGGAAGTTGAAAATATTCGCCAAAACTTACTACAAGCAAACCAACAAGCTTTAAGTATGCCTTTATTAAATGGAAAATTAGAACAAATTGATTTCGACCAAATTGAGAAGCAACTCAATACCATCCAAATGGATATGGTCAAACTTGCTGCACTGATTATGGCAGGAGATGAAAAGTCTGATTCAAAAACTGATTCTTAATTTTCCTTCTAGCAATAAAAAAAGCCACCGTAAGGTGGCTTTTTCAATCTCGAACCGCGTCTTATTGAGCGCGGTTTTTGATTTTACGGATTGTTTCGAGCTGGCCTGAGATCTCTGAAAGAGATGCCAAAGCAGCAGCTGAGTCCAAATCACTCTTTTGGTTTGCAAGCAATTGTTCAGCATTTTTACGTGCTTCTAAAATTGCAGCTTCATCCAAATTGTCAGCACGGATTGCAGTATCTGCAAGAACCGTTACAACATGAGGTTGAACTTCTAAAACACCGCCAGATACATAGACGATTTCTTCTGTACCATTTTCCAACAGAACACGAATCGGGCCCGGTTGAAGCAAAGTTACAAGTGGAGCGTGACCTGGCAAAATACCAAGTTCACCACCTGCACCTTTCGCGATTAACATCGTCACTGCGCCAGAGTAAATAGACTCTTTAACACTTACGACATCACATTGCATAGTCGCCATGAGATGATCTCCTTAAATTAGAGTTTCTCAGCTTTAGCAATCACTTCGTCAATACCACCAACCATATAGAACGCTTGTTCTGGGATGTGATCGTATTCACCAGCTAATAGACCTTTAAAGCCACGAATCGTTTCTTTAAGTGGTACTAATTTACCAGGAGCACCAGTAAATACTTCAGCTACGTGGAATGGTTGAGAGAAGAAACGTTGGATTTTACGCGCACGGTAAACAACCAATTTATCTTCTTCTGCCAATTCATCCATACCCAAGATTGCGATGATGTCTTTAAGCTCTTTATAGCGTTGCAATACGTTTTGTACTGCGCGCGCAATTTCATAGTGCTCTTGACCAACAACTAATGGGTCTAACTGACGTGAAGTCGAGTCAAGTGGATCGATCGCTGGATAAATACCAGAAGATGCGATGTCACGGCTCAATACTACTGTTGCATCTAAGTGAGCAAATGTAGTTGCAGGCGATGGGTCTGTTAAGTCATCGGCAGGTACGTATACTGCTTGGATCGAAGTGATCGAACCAGATTTAGTAGACGTAATACGCTCTTGAAGAACACCCATTTCTTCTGCAAGTGTAGGTTGGTAACCTACTGCAGATGGCATACGACCTAACAATGCTGATACTTCAGTACCCGCAAGTGTATAACGGTAGATGTTGTCGACGAATAATAATACGTCACGACCTTTACCATTTTCGTCTTTTTGATCACGGAAGTATTCAGCCATAGTCAAACCAGTTAACGCTACACGTAAACGGTTACCTGGTGGCTCGTTCATCTGACCGTAGACCATTGCTACTTTGTCAAGAACGTTAGAATCTTTCATTTCGTGATAGAAGTCGTTACCTTCACGAGTACGCTCACCAACACCAGCAAACACAGATAAACCTGAGTGTGCTTTTGCGATGTTGTTGATCAATTCCATCATGTTAACGGTTTTACCAACACCCGCACCACCGAATAAACCAACTTTACCACCTTTTGCGAACGGGCAAAGTAAGTCAATTACTTTAATACCAGTTTCTAAAAGATCAGTAGAAGCTGCTTGTTCAGCATAAGAAGGCGCTTGACGGTGAATCGGCAAACGTTCTTCAGTCGCAACAGGACCTGCTTCATCGATAGGACGACCTAAAACGTCCATGATACGGCCAAGAGTGGCTGTACCAACTGGAACAGAGATCGGTGCGTTTGTGCTAGTTACAGTAAGACCACGTTTAAGACCTTCTGTAGAACCCATTGCGATGGTACGAACAACACCATCACCAAGTTGTTGCTGAACTTCTAAAGTAGTTTCAGTACCGTCAACTTGGAGAGCGTCATAGATCTTAGGAACGCTTGTGCGCTCAAACTCGACGTCGATAACCGCGCCGATGATCTGAATGATACGACCGCTACTCATTGCTGTCTCCTCAATTCAAACTTAATAATGTTAAACGGCAGCGGCACCACCAACGATCTCGGAAATTTCCTGAGTAATCGCGGCTTGACGCAGCTTGTTGTAAATGAGTTGTAGGTCTTTAATCAATTGTCCTGCGTTGTCTGTCGCTGCTTTCATCGCGACCATACGAGCTGACTGCTCACATGCAACGTTTTCAATCACACCTTGATAAACCATAGACTCGATATAGCGAACCAACAAACCATTTAACAATTCTTCTGCTTCTGGTTCGTAGATATAATCCCAACCATAAGTACGGTTGAGGTCATCGCCTTCTTCTGCTGGTGCTAAAGGAACAAGTTGTTCTACTTTAGGCTGCTGAGTCATTGCATTAACGAAGCCATTTGATACGAGATAGATACGATCTAATTCGCCCTTATCAAATGCATCAAGCATAACTTGCACTGAGCCAGTTAACTGTTCCAAACTCGGCGCATCGCCAAGTTGGGTAGTTGCACCAAGCACTTTACCGCCGTAATTCTTAAAAAACGAAACCGCTTTTTGACCAATTAAAGCAAATTCAACTTCAATTGACTGCTGTTGTTGTGCTTTGACATGCTGCACAACTTTCTTGAACAAGTTAATGTTCAAGCCACCTGCCAAACCACGATCTGAAGACACTACGATATAGCCAACACGCTTAACTGGGCGGTCAACCATATAACGGTGTTTATATTCAGGGTTTGCTTGTACCAAGTGAGCAATTACACGGCGCATATTATCGGCATACGGACGGCCTTGAGCCATGCGCTCTTGCGCACGACGCATTTTAGAAGCAGCTACCATTTGCATCGCGCGAGTAATCTTTTGCGTGCTCTTGATACTAGCTACTTTGGCGCGAATTTCTTTTAAATTTGCCATACGCTTAACCTAGTATTCGAAAGCCCTTTCGAGCTTCCGAAGGTTGATCCGTGAACCAAACTTAACTAAAACTGAACTTAGTAAGTTTGAGTCGCTTTAAAGCTTTCAATACCTGCTTTGATTGCTGCTTCGATGTCTTTGTTGTAATCACCAGTTTCATCGATTTGTTTCATCAACGGAGCATATTCAGAACGGAAGTAAGCAATTAACGCAGCATCAAAGTCTACGATTTTCTTAACTTCTACGTCAGCCATATAGCCTTCGTTAGATGCATAAACAGAAACAGCTTGGTCAGCAATTGAGTAAGGAGCATATTGTTTTTGCTTCATTAACTCAGTTACGCGTTGACCATGTTCAAGTTGCTTACGAGTTGCTTCGTCAAGGTCAGAAGCAAACTGAGCAAACGCAGCCAATTCACGGTATTGTGCTAAAGCAGTACGGATACCACCAGACAATTTTTTGATGATCTTAGTTTGAGCAGAACCACCAACACGAGATACAGAGATACCCGCGTTCACAGCAGGACGGATACCTGCGTTGAATAATGATGTTTCTAAGAAGATCTGACCGTCAGTAATCGAAATTACGTTCGTTGGTACGAATGCAGATACGTCACCTGCTTGAGTTTCAATAATTGGCAATGCAGTTAAAGAACCAGTTTGACCAGTTACTGCGCCATTAGTGAATTTCTCAACGTATTCAGCAGATACACGAGAAGCACGTTCAAGAAGACGTGAGTGAAGATAGAATACGTCACCTGGATACGCTTCACGACCTGGTGGACGACGTAAAAGCAATGAAATTTGACGGTAAGCAACAGCTTGCTTAGACAAATCATCATAAATGATAAGAGCGTCTTCACCGCGGTCACGGAAGTATTCACCCATTGTACAGCCAGAGTACGGAGCTAAGTACTGCATTGCAGCAGGATCAGCAGCCGCAGCAGCGACAACAGTTGTATACGCCATAGCGCCAGTTTCTTCTAGCTTACGTACAACGTTTGCAATTGTTGATTGTTTTTGACCAATCGCAACGTATACACACTTAATGCCAGAGTTTTTCTGAGCGATAATCGCATCGATCGCCATTGCTGTTTTACCAGTTTGACGGTCACCAATAATCAACTCACGCTGACCACGACCCACAGGAATCATGGTATCAACTGATTTATAACCAGTTTGAACAGGCTCGTCTACAGATTGACGCCAAATTACGCCTGGTGCTACTTTTTCAACAGCATCAGTTAATTTTGCATCAATTGGGCCTTTACCATCAATTGGGTTACCCAAAGCATCTACTACACGGCCAAGAAGTTCAGGACCAACTGGAACTTCTAAAACACGACCTGTACAACGAGCTTTTTGGCCTTCTTGAAGGCTTAGGTAGTTACCTAAAACAACGGCACCCACTGAATCCTGTTCTAGGTTCAGTGCCATACCAAATAAGCCGCCGTCGAATTCGATCATTTCACCGTACATTGCATCAGCAAGACCGTGAATACGCACGATACCGTCGGATACCATAACAATGGTACCTTCGTTTTTAGCGGTCGCGCTGGTGTCCAGATCTCCGATACGCTGTTTAATGAGCGCACTGATCTCGGATGGATTCAGTTGTTGCATTGCGCTATTCCTCAATCTTTTATTAGTTCAGTCTTCATCATTTGCATTATGCAAGAAGACGAGTACGCATTTTTTCAAGCTTGTTAAGCGCAGAATCATCTATCACTTGATCGCCTGCACGAATAACCACACCTGCAATCAAAGCAGGATTAACTTCGACAGAAACATTAACTGCTGCCTTGAAGCGTTTTTCTAACGCATGTGCAAGCAATTGTTCCTGAACAGAAGTTAACGGAAACGCCGATTCAATCACGACATCAACCGTATTGTTATTCTGTGATTTAAGCTGTTCATATTCTGCTGCAATTTCAGGTAACAACACTAATCGATCGTTATCTGCAAGAAGTGTCAAAAAGTTAGACACTGCTTGAGATTGATCTTCACCTAAAACTTTAGCAAAAAGCTTCACTTGCTCCGCAGGAGTAAGTTCAGGGCGATTTAAATAAGCGGAAAATGCTTCGTCTTGCACCGCAGCACTGAGCACTTGTAACGCATTCGACCAATTGTCTGTTGCACCTTGCTCAGAAGCATAAGCAAATGCTGCTTTGGCATACGGACGTGCCAACGTCAAGAGTTCAGCCATAATTCGCCTCGCTTAAAGTTTAGCAGCCAGCTGAGACAGCATGGCGTTATGAGCTTCTGCATCAACTTGTTGGTTCAGGATCTTTTCTGCACCAGTCACTGCCAAGGCAGCTACTTGTTGACGTAATTCTTCGCGAGCAGAATTGATCTCTTGATCAACAACTTCTTTAGCTTGTTGACGAATACGCTCACCTTCAGCCGCAGCTTGAGTACGAGCTTCTTCGATCAATTGCGCTGCACGACGGTTCGCTTGTTCGATCAATTGAGCCGCTTGTGCTTTAGCTGCATCAAGCTCTTGCTTCACTTGCGCTTGTGCATCGGCAAGGTCAGCTTTCGCTTTTTCTGCTGCATTTAAGCCATCAGCGATTTTACGCTGACGCTCACTAATCGCATTGATTAGTGGTGGCCAAACAAACTTCATGCAGAATGCGACAAAAAACGCAAACGCAATCGCTTGACCAATCAATGTGAGGTTGATATTCATTGCAATTCCTCAAATAGTGGATTTCGGAATTAAGCTGATTAACCTACAAATGGATTAGCGAAGATGAAGAACAAGCCAATACCAACACCGATCATAGGCACAGCATCAAGAAGACCCGCGATTAAGAACATACGAGTTTGAAGTTGTGGAGCTAATTCTGGTTGACGAGCTACAGCTTCTAAAAAGCGACCACCCAAAAGACCAAAACCAATCGCAGTACCCAAAGCACCGAAAGCGATCAAGATAGCAGATGCAATTGCAACTAGACCTAAAGTGAGTTCCATGAAAAATTCCTCAGAGGTTAGGTTATTACCAAATTAAATTAAAAAAATTCAGCCCAACCATCATTTGATAGTTAGGCAATACCATTAATGTTTTTCGCTTGCCATGCTCAAGTAAACGATGGTAAGCATCATAAAGATGAATGCCTGCAACGTGATTACAAGAATGTGGAAGATCGCCCAAGGCACAGATAACGCCCATTGAATCCAGAACGGCAATAATGCGATCAGGATAAAGATTAACTCACCGGCATACATGTTACCGAATAGTCGGAGAGCCAATGAAATAGGACGAGCAAGGAATGTTACCAATTCCAAAATCAAGTTCACTGGAATAAGCAACGCTTTTGCAACTGGATTACTTGGGTTAAATGGGTTAAGTGCCAACTCGCCTACGAAACCACCAACACCCTTCTCGCGGATGCTGTAGAACAAGATAAGTACAAATACAGATAAAGACATACCAAGGGTAATGTTTGGATCTGTAGATGGAACGATCTTGAAGTAAACGTGGTGAGGGTCCATGCCAAATACGTGAGCACCAACAAATGCAGCAACTTGAGGAATCCAGTCAACTGGAATCAAGTCCATTAAGTTCATGAGGAAAATCCACACGAAAATAGTGAGTGCAAGTGGAGCAATTAAACGTGATTTGCCATGAAAAGTATCACGGACACTTGAGTCAACAAACTCAATGATCATTTCAATTGCAGATTGGAATTTTGTTGGAACGCCAGCTTTCGCAGTTTTCGCAACCATCCAAAACAACAAACAGAAAATCACACCAAGGCCAATTGACCAACCCATTGAATCCAAGTGAATTGCAGTGAACCCCATCGAATGAGCTTCTTCAGCAGTCTCAGCCAATTTCCATGTACCGTCTGGCATTTTGCCATAGGTCATATTGGTCAAGTGATGCTTGATATACTCTGTCGAAGTGAGGGCATGTTCTTCAGCAGCCATAAATCACACCTGGTCAATGTCAATTACTAAAAAGAAGGGAAACGAACATCGGCGTACTGTCGATATCTCGCCACCCTCCAAAAAATCTTCAATTCTTCTTGTTTCTATACTCGTTTTTGTAGACGTGAAACCCAAAAAGGAGCAACCCACGACATCGCTTGAACGAGGATAAAACCAAACAGCAATGCTAACGGTGATAAAGGTTTAACATTGCTCAAAATCAAAATAAATCCAACGATCATAATTGCAAATTTGCCTAACATGCCCCTATACATGTTAGACAGCACTTGTTTAGATGCTCTCGCACCTGCCGTCCTGAAGGATTGCCACGCAAAATAACTGGTAGCAAGCCAGCAGACCAATGCACCAAGTGCCGCACTTAATGCTGCTGTCATGTCTTTTATGCTCCACGCCACAAGTGCGGAAACAGGGATCATGCATGCTTGTAAGAAGACCAAAGCTTTTGCTAATCGTCGGTCAATCAAGCGACTAGTTTGGCTCATTATTTATCCACTCACAGCATAAATGCTTGACAAGTTTAGCTGATGATCGCTTTTAATCGCAGGCATTATAGAGTTACACCCCTGAACATGCAATCTTTTCCCGACTTTAGTCGGGGTTTTTCGTGACAGGTGGTGCTGACGCTACAGTCAGCCTTTGTTTACTTTTTATCTTACTTTTGCGTATTTAATACACATTTATCGGTTTTTATCGCCAGTTTCTTCCATGCTGTTACAAAATCGTCCTCATTATTCATACTTTCATCAACGGGTTGGAAGGTAATACTGCCCAGTTTCTGATATTGACCTTTTGTTGTGAAACTTTCTGCAAGTAAACACATCTGAGGTTTTGGTCGATTATCATTAAGATACTTAATTTGAGCTGCTGTAGGTGCAACATGCGGGTCATCCGTTAAAGCACCTGCAAACTTTAAATTAAGCGAGCGTTCCAAATACTGATAAGCATCATGATAAGACCAATATGGTTTCCCATTACTTGAGCTATCGTAAGCTTGAGCTGCCTGTAACATATTCCGGGCAAATATATTGGCATTATTCCAATACTTTGCTTTGTTTTCAGGATGCTGCTGTGAACGCAAAGCTGCAATAAAAAAGCCAATCCGTACTGCATTGTTTGGCTCCAACCACACATGCGTATCCACAGTATTTGGTAAAGCACCACCACGCGTATTACGCTGCGGCAAAATAGAAAGAATACCACTGTCTAATAAAGAAATTGCTTTCTTATTGTTACTCAGCAGTTTGTTTAGCGGAGCTTCATGAGCCTTTCCTAACCAAATCACCAAAGAGGCATCATTGATTGCTTTACGATGTGCCGGGGTGAGTTGTACGTCATGTCCACTTTGGCCCTGAAGCAATAATTGAGGTTCTTCAACACCTTTGGTAATTTCTTTTGCAATCAAATAGATTGGGTGTGTAGAGACAACCAAACCCTGACTCCAACCTAGCGTACTCAAAAGAGAGAACATACTGAAAACAAAAACGCGGAACATGACAGACCATCAATTAGTAATAGCTCGAAGCATGTTATAATATAACAAAGTTACAAAAATACCTAAGATTAATCGAATGAAGCATCGCTTCATGCTAATATTCCATTAAAAATTTGAGGTTATGTCTATGAGTTCTTGCACGCATGAACATCATGATTCTTTGCATGGTGTACATGATCACCATAATGTCGCAAGTCGTTTAGCTGAAGCAGAAACTTTATGTTCTGCAGTTGGCGCACGTCTTACGCCTTTACGTAAAGAAGTTCTTGAGCTCATTTTAAATGCTTCAGGTCCAATGGGTGCGTATGACTTATTAGCACGTATTAAAAGTCAGACAGATCGCCCTGCCGCTCCGCCTACTGTTTATAGAACTTTAGACTTCTTATTAGAAAAGGGTCTAATTCATCGCTTAACATCTATTAATGCTTATATTCCATGTTGTCATCCACGTGAAGGACATCAAGCTGCATTCCTAATTTGCACCGAATGTCACACTGTTAAAGAAGCATCTTCACAAGGTCTAACTCAACAACTCGACCAACTTGCAGCTTTAGATGATTTCACAGCACAACACAGCATTATTGAAATTTCGGGGAAATGCCAGCAGTGCCGCACAGCTCGCTAAATCCTGTATTAATACAACTTGAACAGGTTTCTGTTCGCCGTGATGATCGGGATATATTAAAAAAAGTCGATTTTGATCTGCATCAAAATGAAATTGTGACCTTAATTGGTCCGAATGGTGCAGGTAAGTCGACTTTAATTAAAGTTCTGCTTGGTATTTTAAAGCCAAGTAGCGGACGTGTCATAAGCGATAAAAAACTAAAAATGGCTTATGTCCCTCAAAAATTTAATCCCTCTCATAGTCTTCCTTTACGTGTTCAAGATTTATTAAATCTTGAAAAGTGTAGCCCAGCCTTTCGTCAGGAAATTATTCAAGACACCGGTATTGCAAAGTTACAACAATCAAAAGTTCAACAACTTTCCGGTGGTGAACGTCAACGCGTACTATTGGCACGCGCTTTACTTAGAAAACCAGATATTCTCGTTCTTGATGAACCGATGCAAGGTCTAGATATTCAATCTGAAGCTGAGCTTTATGAATATGTGCGTAGTCTGCCGGAGCGTTATGGATGCGCCATCTTAATTGTTTCCCATGACCTACAATGGGTTATGCAAGGCACGCATAGAGTTGTTTGTTTAAACAAACATATATGTTGTAGTGGATTACCCGAAAATATTCAGCAGCATCCTGAATATCAGGCAATATTTGGCACCCAGCGAGTCTTTTATCAACACCATCATGACCACTGTGCGCATGGTGATGCGGCACACCCCTGCCCTCACAATAGTAGACCTCACATCCACCCAGAACCGGAAGCTTAAGCCATGATGGAATGGTTACAATTATTGTTGCCCGCATGGATTATGGGAACCCTATTGGTCTTTTTGACCGCACCACTTGGTTGTCTCATGCTATGGAGACGTATGTCTTTTTTTGCAGACACCATGGCACATGGAACCTTACTTGGGGTAGCAATTGCTGGTGCTTTAAGCCTTCCCCTATGGCTTGGCGTGGCAGGTACGGCTATTTTATTAGTCGCTATTTTATGGGCACTACATGACAATCGTTTACCGAACGATGCTTTGCTTGCCCTATGTTCAGCAACATTACTATGTAGTGGCCTACTGTTTATTCAGCATGTTCCAAGTTTAAGACCGGAGCTTTTAAGTTATTTATTCGGTGACTTACTGAGTATTGACTGGCCAGACCTACCTGTTTTCACATTAATTATTGCTATATCACTGGCAATTCTTTATCGCTTTTGGCAACCTCAAATTCAAATTGCAATTGATCCGGACATTGCGATTAGTGAAGGTGTGAATGCGAAATGGCAGCGTCTTATCTTCATGTTACTGCTAGCCTTATTTACAGTATTAGCTTTACGTGCAGTTGGTTCACTTTTAATGGGAGCACTACTGGTTATTCCAGCATTGAGCGCCCGATTACTCGCTCACTCACCAAAGCAAATGGTTATTTGGGCTTTTGTTTTAGCTCAACTCGGTGTCAGTGTTGGCCTATGGTCAAGCGCAGCACTTAATATCTCGACTGGCCTCAGTATTGTTTTATGTATGGCTTTGAGTTTTGCTCTTATTTTTATGGTTCAAAAAATCAAAAATCAAACTCAAGCGGCCTAAATCAGGCTGCTTGATGAACCGTACTTAACAATAATGCTGCGCAACTAAACATGACAGCAAAACCACGGTTCAAATATTTTTGCTGTTTAGGCGAACGAAGTAGTCTTAAAACTTTTGACGCCAGCCCTGTATATCCAGCCATTACAATCAAATCAATCGTAACCATAGTGGCTGCCATAATTAGATATTGTATCCATTGAGGTTTGTTTAAATCTAAGAACTGAGGCAAAACTGCCAATAAAAATACAATCGCTTTAGGGTTACTGATATTGACCACAAATCCATTTAACAGCAGAGCAGAAACAGTTTTATCCTTTTTTTCGTGTTGAATTTCTATGTCTTTTACTGGTGCAGTCCACTGCAAATAAGCTAAATACAGCAAATAAGCTACCCCAAACCACTTAACAGCCTGAAAAGCTAATGGAGTCGTTGCAAATAAAACACCTACACCTGCCGCCACAATCATGATTTGAATTAACAAGGCGATTTGCAAGCCAATTGCATTCCAGTAGCCATGTCTAAAGCCATAATTTAAGCCGCTCGACATAGAAGCAATAGCCCCTGCTCCCGGAGAAATACTAATGACCCAACAGGCCAACATATAAGCAAACCAAACTTGCAAAGACATAGCGAAAATAGACAATAAAAGTGGAATTATACCGTTTTATAAAACTATCGCGGCGATAATTCAAACAATAAAATCAATAAATAGACTACTAACAGCTCTTCGCATCAGGCACAATAATTAAAGCTCATACTAAATTATAATTGAGGAGAGATCTTCTAATGACTGCTCAATCTGTCATTTTGCCATTACCATCTGATCATGCCCGTTTTATTGTTCTTCGTTTAAAAGATCTAACAATTGCTGAATTAAAAGAACAACTCGAAGCTTTATTCGAAACACGCGACCGTCTCATTACTCAGCATTCAGACGCGCAAATTAAAACAGCAGTCGCTTTTGGTCCAGAACTTTGGAAACAGCTTTACAGTCAATCTCCTGCTGGCTTTAAACAACTTGAACCAGAAAATGGTGCATTCAACATGCCCGTCGTACCAGCTGATGTGCTTATCCACATTGCCAGTATGCGTTCTGATATTTGTTTTGCTTTAAGCCAAGCATTTTTTGAAGGCATTAAAGATAAAGTTGAGGTTCTGGATGAGCGTGTTTGTTTCCGTTACTTCGATGGTCGAGATATTACTGGGTTTATAGATGGCACTGAAAATCCTCAATTTCCAGACGACCGCGCGGAAACAGCCCTACTCCCAGAAAGTGCTGGAGTATTTGCAGATGGTAGTTTCATCTTTGCGCAGCGCTATGCACACGACTTGGAAAAATGGAAAAAACTTAAAGTCGACGCACAAGAAAATGTCATGGGCCGTACCAAGCTTGAATCTATTGAATTAGATGATGATGTCAAACCGGAAAATGCCCATGTCGCACGTACTGTCGTTGAAGATGATGAAGGCAAAGAAATGGAAATTTTACGTCACAGCTTACCTTACGGTGACGGTCGAGGTGATCAAGGCTTATTCTTCATTGCCTACACCAAAGACCTGAACATTATTGATGCCATGTTAAAGCGTATGTTTGGTACAAGTGGCGATGGCATTCATGACCGCTTACTGCACTTCGTGACACCACTAGACGGCGCATATTACTTTGCACCAAGTGAAGAGTTGCTAGAAGAAATTTTAGAGGCTTAAAAGATAAAAAGAGGAGCTTAAGCTCCTCTTTTTATATTCTCATTCTTAGAAAGGAATACGTTTATATTTACGGTATTCTGGTTTCCAGAACGATTGATCAATCTTCTGCTTAAGCAAATCATCACTAATGGTCACAGCCACACCATCTGCCATTGCAGCTTTTGCCACTTCAAATGCAATCACTTTAGACACTTGTTGAATTTCACCTAAAGGTGGCAATAAATCCGCTTGTGGATCTTTGAGCAACGGTGAACAGTCTGCTAAAGCACTACTTGATGCCATAAGCATGTTTTCTGTAACACGTTTAGCACCTGATGCTACTACACCTAAACCAATACCAGGGAAGATGTATGAGTTGTTGCACTGCGAAATATTGTAAAGCTTGCCGTGATGATTTACAGGTGCAAATGGGCTACCCGTTGCAATTAATGCTTTACCTTCAGTCCACTCCACAATATCAGCCGGCACAGCTTCCACACGTGAAGTCGGGTTAGATAACGGCATCACAATTGGTCGTTCACAATTGGCAGCCATGGTCTTAATAATTTCTTCGGTGAATAGGCCTGGCTGACCAGAAACACCGATTAACACTGTAGGCTTGGCATTTTTAACAACATCAAGTAGTGAAATTACTTCTTCAATGTTGCCCCACTGATCTACTACTTCAGCTTTTTGAGCTAACTTACGTTGGAAGTCTAATAGGTTCGGCTGGTTTTCAGTGATTAAACCAAAACGATCTACCATGTAAACACGAGCACGTGCTTCAGCATCGGTTAGACCTTCTGAAACCATTTGTGCAACGATTTGCTCTGCAATACCGCAGCCAGCCGAACCTGCACCTAAGAAAGCAATTTTCTGATCTTTTAATTGTTTACCTGCTGCACGGCTTGCAGCAATCAAACTACCAACAGAAACCGCTGCTGTTCCTTGAATATCATCATTGAAACAACAAATTTTATCGCGATATTTTTCTAATAATGGCATCGCATTTTTTTGTGCGAAATCTTCAAACTGGATGAGTGCTTTTGGCCAACGACGTTTTACAGCTTCAATCACCATATCTACAAATTCATAATACTCATCACCACTAATACGTGGTTGACGCCATCCCATGTAGATCGGGTCATTTAATAATTGAGGGTTATTCGTCCCTACATCGATTGTGATTGGCAATGTGTACGCAGGGCTAATACCACCACATGCGGTATAAAGCGAAAGTTTCCCAATTGGAATACCCATGCCGCCAATGCCTTGATCACCAAGACCTAAAATACGTTCACCATCCGTAATCACGATGACTTTAACGTTATTTTTATTAACGTTCTGCAAAATATCATCAATCACATCGCGATCTGGATATGAAATAAAAACACCACGATGACGGCGATAGATATCAGAGAAACGTTGACATGCCTCACCTACGGTCGGCGTGTAAATAATTGGCATCATCTCTTCAAGATGATTTTCAATTAAATGGTAGAACAGAGTTTCGTTGGTATCTTGGATATTACGTAAATAGATGTGCTTATTAATATCATCATTGAAAGCGCAATATTGCTGATAAGAGCGTTGGCTTTGCTCTTCGATAGTTTCAATAATATGTGGAAGTAACCCATGTAAGTTAAAGTTACTTCTTTCTTCTTGAGTGAAAGCGGACCCTTTATTCAAAAGGGGTAACTCTAAAAGTGTATAGCCTGCATAAGGGATATAAAGGGGATGTTTACTTGGGTGACCTGATATCATTGCCTATCTCATTTTCCAGCTTAGAACTCCGAAAAGTACAGTTCAGCACTCTCTAAAGCTCGTTGTATGCGTAAGCTTAAGACTATTTAATACAAAATAGGTATTTTAAACCGTGATATTGAAATTGAATACTATTTAGAAAAAACATACAACAAAATTAATATTAAAAATTAATTACTTACATTTTTCATCTTTTTTAAAATTATTCTTAATTAACTCTATATCTGACTTAAAATCTTATATTTTCTTACTAGCTTACATTTTCATAAAAAATACCAAGTGTTTTACTACCTTATAATTTAAAAAATATTGCCTACAAAGCCTGTATTTACGTATTTTCAGAATTGAATCACATTCATTTTTTAATATTTACAAAAAAAATAGTTATACGGAACTTCAAGAAAGAAATTAAATGAAAGCGTTAAATGCACTCCCCTAACTCATAGGAAATTTGCTATATTTGACGTTTTTCTGCGACATCTATTTTCGATTGATATGAATACGGCAATACAAGCAGCTCTCGACCATGCAGTGCAAACCCTTCAGCAAGAAGGTGTGCTTCCTTCGGATTGGAATAATTCAAGCAATTTAACGCGCACCAAAGACCGAAGCCATGGCGACTTTGCTTCTAATATTGCCATGATTGGCTCTAAAGCTGCTGGTATGAAACCACGCGATTTAGCTGAGAAAATTCTAGCAGCATTACCAGAAGTTGCAGACATCAGTAAAGCTGAAATCGCAGGTCCTGGTTTTATCAATTTCTTTTTAAATGCAGACCAACGTTTTGCGATTCTTG
The DNA here is from genome assembly GCF_027854645.1 of Acinetobacter sp. AOR41_HL. Classification (NCBI taxonomy): domain Bacteria; kingdom Pseudomonadati; phylum Pseudomonadota; class Gammaproteobacteria; order Moraxellales; family Moraxellaceae; genus Acinetobacter; species Acinetobacter sp. AOR41_HL. The sequence goes on from NZ_JAKTHZ010000009.1 coordinate 28,946, forward strand.
ACCAAATTCAAGCTCAAAAAGAAAGCTTTGGTCGTAGCCAATCAAATGCAGCTAAAAAGATTCAAGTTGAATTTGTTTCAGCAAACCCGACATCTAGCCTACACGTAGGTCACGGTCGCGGTGCTGCTTATGGTATGACTGTTGCAAACTTACTTGAAGCAACAGGTGCTAAAGTTGATCGCGAATATTATGTAAATGATGCTGGCCGTCAAATGGATATTTTGGCGACTTCTACCTATTTACGTTATTTAGAATTATTGGGTCAAAATCTTGTATTCCCAAAAAATGCTTATCAAGGCGACTATGTTAAAGAGATCGCCCAAAGCATTATCGACAAAGATAACAATGCATATGTTCGTGATGTAGCAGACGTCTATAAAGATGTACCAGAAGATGTGCAATATGCTGAAGAGCTAGATAGCGAAGGCAACAAAGTCGTATTATCTGGCGACAAAGAAAAACACATTGATGGTCTTATTGCCAACTCACAACAATTATTAGGTGAAGGCTACCGTGTTTTCCATCAAGCAGCTCTTCATGCCATTTTAGATGACATTAAAGATGACCTTGCTGACTTCGGTGTAACCTTTAACCAATGGTTTAGCGAAGCGTCTCTTAGCGCAAAAATTGACGAAGCGTTGGAAACACTTGATCAACGTGGCTTCTTATATGAAAAAGACGGCAACATCTGGTTTAAATCGACTGAATTTGGCGATGAAAAAGACCGTGTTGTTAAACGTCGTAATGGTCAAACGACTTACTTTGCATCTGACATTGCATATCACTTAAATAAACTACAACGTGGTTATACTGACCTTGTTGATATTTGGGGTTCTGACCACCACGGTTATATCTCTCGCGTAAAAGCTGCGATTGATGCAATGGGTTATGACTCGAAAAAATTAACTGTTCTTTTAGTTCAGTTCGTAAGTTTATGGCGCGGTGGTGAGATGGTTCAAATGTCATCTCGTTCGGGTCAGTTCGTGACTTTACGCGACTTACGTAAAGAAGTTGGTAACGATGCTGCACGTTTTTATTATGTAATGCGTAAGAGCGAACAACACATTGACTTTGACCTTGACCTTGCTGTGTCACAAAGTAAAGATAATGCGGTGTATTATATTCAATATGCTCATGCACGTATTTGCCGCATGTTAGAAAAAGCAACAAGCACTGGCTTACAATTTGAAGTAAGTGCAGCTCGTTCACATGCTGCGCGCTTGTCACTTGATGCAGAAACTGAAATTCTTGCTAAACTAGCTGCATATCCAGACGTTGTATTACGTGCTGCTAATGCGTATGAACCACATCAAGTAGGTAACTACTTAAAAGAATTAGCTGCGCTATTCCACGGTTGGTACAATGAGCATAAAGTTCTAAGTGATGATGCTGAACTTACACAAGCACGCTTATTACTTTCAATCAACGTACAACAAGTACTGCGCAATGGCTTAGAATTACTCGGTGTTTCTGCACCTGAAGCCATGTAAGTTCATGTTGGGGTATTTGGCAAAGTCATATACCCCTTCGTGTTGCAAGAAATAACGCTTTGTAAGGTCTTCACCTATACAAAGCGATGTTTTAAAGTAAACGAGAACTAAACTCGAAATAAAACAAACAAAAGACAGAGGAATAATCCACGTGTTTGGCAAAACGCAACGCGGTGTATCTGAAAGACCTAATAAGCCTAAAAAGCCTTTAATTCCTAAATGGTTAGGGACACTTGTCGCTATTTTAGCGGTCTTATGTATCGCAGTAGTGCTCATGCTTTGGAAACCGTGGCAACCTGTTTCTTCAAAAAACCAGATTACTTCTGACCACTACAAAGAAGAAGAAACCAATAAAGATTACCGTTTTTACGATTTATTACCTCAACAGCAAGTTACCCCTATTCCGGAACAGGCTATTCCAGAAAGTAAAAACCAAGGTACTGCTATGATTGTTGAGGCACCTAGTACTGCTCAACCTGCTGCATCAGAATCTGTTGCTAATACTGATGACAATACTGACTCTACAGCTGCTGCACCTCAACAACCAAATTATATTTTACAAGTTCGTAGCTATGCTGACCCAGATCAAGCAGATGCTCGACGTGCAGAGATCATTTTAAATGGCTTATCAGCTGATGTAATTAAAAGCTCAGAAAATGGAAAGACTTGGTACCGTGTTATTTCTGGTCCATACGATACCCAAGAAGCTGCTCTTGCTGCTCAGCAAACCTTACAGCATAGCGGCATTGACTCTATCGTAATTAAACGCAAATAAAGATTAAGTAATAAAAAAGGAACAAATATTTGTTCCTTTTCTTTTATATATCAGCACAATTTCTTTCGTTTGATCCCAAACCTTTCTGTCTTGCTTTTTGAAATGCTGGTCTTTGCTGAATCCGATGCAAAAATGCTTGAATATGCGGATATTTGCCTTGAAGACGGGACTGTAGAGCCTCTAATGGAAAGCTCATTTGAATATCGGCAAATGAAAAATCCCCTGCAAAATACTCATGCTCAGACAAGTAGTGTTCTAAAAAACTAATATGATCTTTCATACGTGGACGAACAAAATTTGCTTTAACCCCTTCTGTAATTTTCTTTGCTACAGGTTGAATTAACCAAGGTACATGTTTATTCACGTTATTCATCACTAGAGTCATGACCAATAAGGGCATAAGTGAACCTTCGGCATAGTGCATCCAGTAAATATACTGCTGCAAATCCTGAGCTTGCTTAGGTTTAAACTGCTGATTTTGATCATAACGTTGCTGCAAATACTCTAAAATAACAGCTGATTCTGCAATAACTTGCTTATCGTCTGTCAAAATTGGCGCTTTGCCGAGCGGGTGGATACATTTCAAAGTTTCTGGTGCTGAATAGTTGGGAAGACGTTGATAATAATGAATATCATAATCTAAGCCTAACTCTTCTAAAGCCCATAAAATCCGAAACGATCGCGAACATTCCAGGTGGTGTACACTAATCATGATACTGCCTACTTTTATTTTTCTTTTTTACATAAAAAACAGCATGTGAACATGCTGTTTTATTCCATTTGTGGGATGGATATAAAATCATCCACCGCAACAAAATAGCATTTTTATGCTGCAACAAGCACAGTATGAATGTCTAAACTACGTAACAAAGTTTTAGTTACTGGCGTTTTACTACATACCGTTAAGATTTTTTGTTGAAGCTCTTCGTTCGGCAACTCTTTAAAAACAATACGACGCTCGATATGTTCTTCATGCTCACGATTGGTATGAAAATCAATTTCAACCGAAAACTCACCAAAGTCATAATCTTTATGCTTTGCATACATTCTTAAAGTAATGAGTGTACAAGCTGCCAGACTTCCAGTCAGCAAATCATAAGGTGCTGGACCTTGATCATGTCCTTCTAACTTTTCTGGCTCATCACAAAAGTATTGATGACGGCCACTGGTAATCTCACCCTTCCACTGTTCAGCAAGTGGCTTTGCTTTACTGCTCGCGATTACTGCTGTCATTTTGATGCTCTCATTTGATCTGGAAGAACTGGGGCTTCTAAACGTGCGCCAACATAATCGGGAATTTCGCCAAAACGTACATCATGATTAATCCACTGCTCACGCGCTTCTTTTAAATCATCCATAGTACGTGCTACAAAGTTCCACCATAATAAGATTGGAGTTTCAAAAGGTTCACCACCAATTAATAGCACACGGTTCCCTTTCTTTACTTCAATCTCAATTTCACTTAAACCCGTATCTAATACCACCATATTGTCAGCAGTAAGTTCATGGCCATTCACATGAGCAACCCCATCTAATGCCATAAAACCATATTCAAACTCAGGATTTAATGGAATACGTGTTTTAGTATCACGGGTAGCAATTAAGTCAACACCTACTAATGGTGTATGCACCATGACTGGAGAAGTCGTCTCTAAATATTCACCCACAAGTACAGTAAATTCTAGACCATCTTTTTCAACAACAGGCAACTCAGGATAATGTTCAAATTTCGGATCCATATTGCGCTTATGATCAGGTAAAGCAATCCAGAGCTGCGCAGCATGCATTTGAGTTTCAGTATCAGGTGCAACTTCTGTATGAGAGATACCATGACCGGCTGTCATTAAATTAACTTGTTTAGGACGAATTAATTGTTTTGAACCTAAGCTATCGGTATGCATCATGGTGCCTTCAATCATCCACGTGAAGGTTTGCAAACCAATATGCGGGTGCGGACCCACATCTAAACCATTACCTGCAGGAAATGTTACTGGGCCTGCATGATCCAGAAAACACCACGCCCCAATCATTCGCTTTTGTCGACTAGGTAAAGCCCGCTTAATCACCGTCCCCTGTCCAATTTCAGCAGAGCGAATTGGAAATTCCTGAATGAATTGATTGGCAAATTTCTCGCAATCCTTTGAATCAGAAATATCGTAATCGTTATTATTGCTCATGATATTACTCTCTTTTACCTATGCTTTTGCAATGAGTTGTTATACTGATCTTAACAATACACTTATTATTCAATATAGTCTTTTAGTAATACACAGGGTCTTATGAATGAGACAATCGATTTTTAATTATAAAATAGAAAATAATTAAAGCTGCTTTAAGCAGCTTAAGATGATTGAGTTTTAACGAGCTGTTTTAGATTTTTCATAAATTGCCCGAACTGGGGAAAGAACTCTTGAAAACAGTGGATGGTCCCGATTTTCCAACATGACTTCACTAAAAAGTTTTAGACCAACTCCAAAAGATTTCGTAGTTTGATCATCGAAAAATTCTGCGTTCTTTAACTTTTCAACAATCTCAAAAATGTCGTCATGATTACCGGTATAGAACTCGAGCCTTTCCGTATAGTTAGAAACTTCGCCTTTGGCATCTTTTAAATGTTGTACAGTAACGTGATATTGATGCTGTTTCATATATAAATTCTCTATTACAAATTAATGGTTTTGGATAATTTCAATCTGCTTCAAGTCAACTTGAAATTGAGTAAATACAGATTGCAAACTCGCTAGAAATTGTTCTTGTTTCGCTTGTGTCAACTCTGCACAATAAATTTGTAGAAGTTGATTATTGGCTAAGTCTGATAAATTAAATTTCGCTTCACCACGCTGAAATTGAGTATTTGAGATTAGGCCTGCTCCTTCCAAATCACTGACCACCCGATAAACTGTTGCCAAGCTCAACTTCTGTTTTTGGGTATAGAGCTTTTGATAAATCTGTTTAACCGTTAAATCTTCCGCTTGCTCCTGAATTAAAGATAAAACAACAAGTCTTGGATGAGTGACTTTTAGGCCCGCTTCTTTGATTTTTTGCTGTAGCTCTAGCATGGCTTATCTCAACTTATAGACGCCCGATTGCAACCGCAGCCTGATCAATTTTTTCGGCAATTTGATAGATCTGCTCTTGCTTCAAGTCAGTAGTATTCAATTTCAAACGTAAGGCTGTTTTCAAATTTTCCATGGCACGGTGAATTTCAATTAATTGATCATTACTGTGAATTTCACGTCTTAAGCGTAATTTTTCTAACAGTGCATTTAACTTATCTTTTTGTTCAGTTAAATAAGCCTCACCAAACTCCGTAATTTGATATTGCTTACGCTCTATATCTAACAAGTTAATTAGGTTCATTTCTTCCAGACTGGTTAAAGTCGGATAAATTGTTCCTGCACTTGGGGTATAGCCATCGCCTACCAAATCACTGATTTCTTTAATAATTTCATAACCATGCTTAGGACTTTGTTGAATGAGATGAAGGACTAAAAGTTTCATTCGCCCAGCTTCAAAAAGTCTTCCACGGCGACCTGAACGGTGATGGCCATGATGATGGTCATTATGTTCAGCATGATGATATTCTGATTGTTGTCTCATCTTTGAAGGTTCTCTAATATGCTTAATTTATAATTATTAAGATATATCTTAATATATCTTTTATCAAGTATAAGTAATATTATACGACCTATTGTATTGATAGTTATTAAGATTAATTTTTATCTTTAAAAGTTAAGCAATAAAAAAGAGTGCTTAAGCACCTTACTAGGTAGTTTCCTGAGAAGAAATTTAAGCTGACGAAAGAAAAGAATATTTATGATGAATTTCTTATAAAATGTAATATGTTAATTTTTCTTTTTAATCATAAATAATATGCACTTGTGTTATTTAAGCGATTTAACATTAGCAGATGCCTCTAATTTAGTTAGACTTTATACAAATGATACGACTAGAAAGTATTTAGGTGGACCCTTGGAAGTATCTCTAGCTCAAACGCGAGCACATACTGATATTAATACTCCAAGTAAATTACCTATTTGGGCAATTCGATCTTCTACTGATCATAATTTTCTAGGAATTATATCTCTGGATACTCATCATGACGGCTCAGATATCGAAGTATCATATGAATTGCTGCCGGAATATATGGGATATGGATATGCAACTCAAGCACTTGAATTTGTTTTAAATTATTCATTTAATGAATTAAATCTTAAGAAAGTAATAGCTGAGACTCAAACACAGAACAAAGCATCAATCAAATTACTAGAACGTGTTGGAATGGTTTTTGAGAAATCAGTAGAACGTTTTGGTTCAAATCAAAGTATTTTTTTTATTACTAATCACCAGTATATCGATAAACATAAATAATGCTTTTATCAATAGACATAAAAAAGGCAGGATTAAATCCTGCCTTTTCATTTGCTTATTCCCACTCAATCGTTGCTGGTGGTTTAGATGACACGTCGTATACCACACGTGATACATCTTTAATTTCATTCATAATACGTGTTGAGATTTTATCAACCAATTCGTATGGTAAATGTGCAAAACGAGCTGTCATAAAGTCAACTGTTTCAACTGCACGAAGCGCAATTACCCAAGCATAACGACGGCCATCACCTACTACACCAACTGACTTAACAGGTTGGAACACAGCAAACGCTTGAGCAGTTTTATCATACCAACCACTGTCACGAAGCTCTTGCATGAAGATGTCATCAGCAAGACGAAGAATATCTGCATATTCTTTTTTCACTTCACCCAAAATACGAACGCCTAAACCAGGGCCTGGGAATGGATGGCGGTAAATCATGCTATGCGGTAAACCAAGTGTAGTACCTAATTTACGTACTTCATCTTTAAACAAGTCACGTAAAGGTTCAACCAATTCAAATGCTAAATCGTCTGGTAAACCACCCACATTGTGGTGAGATTTAATAACGTGTGCTTTACCTTGTTTGCTTGCAGCAGATTCAATTACGTCTGGGTAAATCGTACCTTGCGCCAAGAATTTTACGCCATCAAGTTTACGTGCTTCTTCAGCAAATACTTCGATAAATTCACGGCCAATGATCTTACGTTTTTTCTCTGGATCAACTTCACCAGCCAATGCATTTAAGAAACGTTGTTCAGCATCTGCACGAATTACTCGGATACCCATGTTTTCGGCAAACATTTGCATCACTTGGTCACCTTCGTTTAAACGAAGTAAACCGTTATCAACAAATACACATGTTAACTGATCGCCAATTGCTTTGTGCAAAAGTGCAGCAACAACAGATGAGTCAACACCACCAGAAAGCCCCAAAAGAACCTTTTCATTACCGATTTGTTCACGTAATTGTTCTACACGTAAATCGATAATGTGTTCAGGTGTCCAAAGGCCACCACATCCACAAATTTTATGAACGAAGTTTGCAAGTAACTCTTCACCTTTTGCCGTGTGCGTTACTTCTGGATGGAATTGCACGCCATAGAAACGACGTGCTTCATCACTTACAGCAGCAACTGGACAGCTTGGTGTGCTTGCAGTAATTGTAAAGCCTTCTGGAATTTTGCTCACTTTGTCGCCGTGGCTCATCCAAACGTGTAACTGGTTTTCGCGGTCTTGTAAGTTGCCAATAAGTTGGTCACGTTTAACGATATCAACTTCGGCATAACCAAACTCATGTACAGTACCCGGCTCAACTTTACCGCCTAACTGTTCAGACATGGTTTGTAAACCATAGCAAATACCCAATACTGGAACGCCTAATTCAAACACCACTTGCGGTGCTCGTGGGCTGCCCTCTTCATGCACACTCTCAGGTCCACCTGATAAAATGATACCGTTTGGCTTAAAAGCACGGATGTCTTCTTCAGACATATCAAAGGCATACATTTCAGAGTAAACACCAGCTTCACGTACACGACGTGCAATGAGCTGACTATATTGAGAGCCGAAATCCAGGATCAGGATACGATCTTCAGTAATTTGAGTATTGGTAGTCATGACAAACCACTAAATGGCAAAAGAATTAAGCGCGCCATTTTAACATTTTTCACGCTTCGGCGCACCGCAAATCATCATATATCTTATTTTTTTCATATCAGAATCATTTCTATATTGGGATTGATCAATATAAATTAAAATTTATTGATATTTATCAATATACTGTATACCCCTTAAAAACTTCATATACATTGATAAATTCATCACATTCTATGCAACATCGTCGTGAATTTGATGTTAAGATGACCCGATAAAACAGGCATTACCATGGAAAGGTAAATACCATTAGCGATATTTGTCTGTCCTTAAACAGTTATCCGTTTTTTTATGGCTTGTTGCCCCATATCAAAATCAATAGAAATCTAAGGAACAACAATGCTTCAAACTATGATTGCAGATTTCCAGCAACATTTTTGGTTGTATGTCTCTATTCCTTTCATGAGTGGTTTAATTGGCTATGTCACTAAAGTGATTGCCATTCAAATGATGTTCTCACCACTTGAATTTAAAGGTATTAAACCGTTTTTTGGCTGGCAAGGTATCGTGCCTCGTAAAGCTGAAAAAATGGCAACCATTGCTGTTGAACTCATGACAGCCAAGCTGATTAAACCCGAAGAAATTTTTGCTCGCCTTGACCCAAAGCGTATTGCCAAAGAAATTGAAAAACCATTAATGGCAGCAGCAGAAGATATTACGCGTGAAGTCGCGCAAGAGTATCAACCCGGTTTATGGGAAGGTATGCCTGAGTTTGCCCGTCAAAGACTGATCCGTAGAGTGCAATCAAAAGCACCGGAAATTGTCGAGCACATCATGAGTGAAGTGCAACGTGACGTAAATCGATATTTTGATATTAAGCATTTGGTCATTAGTAATTTGCTTAAAGATAAACGTCTACTCAACAATATTTTTAAGCGTGTAGGCAAACAAGAATTTAAATTCTTCAGTAACGTTGGTTTTGTATTCGGTTTTGGAATTGGTGTAATCCAAATGTTGTGCTGGATTATTACTCAAGGCAAATACCCTTGGATGCTACCGCTCTTTGGTGGATTTGTAGGATTCTTTAGTGACTGGATTGCTCTACAAATGATGTTTAGACCGCTCTATCCGAAAAAGATATTGGGCTATACATGGCAAGGTCTATTTATTAAACGTCAAAATGAAGTAGCAGCTGACTACGCAGCCTTAATTTCCAAACAGCTTTTAACTTCACGTCATATGATGGAAGAGTTGTTTTCTGGTACTCACTCTGCACGTGTAATTGAGTTGGTTAACCGCCATGTTAAACAGGAAATTGACATGCAAGCAGGTGTAATTCGCCCACTTGTTGTATACGCAATTGGCGGCGAAAAATACCAGAATATGAAAACACAGGTTGCAGAACGTATTATGCAACAGCTTCCAGAAACGATGAAATATGTTGAGTCTTATGCAGAAGATGCGATGAATATTCGCAGTACTTTAATTGAACGTATGCAAAAATTAACACCATCCGAATTTGAAGGGATGTTGCGTCCCGCGTTCAAAGAAGATGAGTGGGCACTCATTGCAGTAGGCGCCGTACTTGGTTTTGTTGTTGGGGAATTACAAATCCAGTTTATGCTCTAATTTTTAAATATAAAAAAACCGGATGAATTGCTCATCCGGTTTTATTTTGTCTTGAATATTATTTTTCAATTGCATGGTCTAAGCTAATACGTCCAGCGCCATGAAGCATCAAGAAGAACAAACCACCTGCCATTGCAAAGTTTTTCATAAAATGGATGCCATTATTATATTGCGCTGCTGCATCAGCACCACCTTGGTGAAACAAGAATGCAGTCAAGATACTAAAGATTCCTAGACCAAAAGCTGCAAAACGCGCTTGGAAACCAAATAACAAAGCTAAACCACCACCGAACTCAACCAAAATGACTAATGGTAGAATTCCACCTGGAACACCCATAGCTTCCATATAACCTACAGTTGCAGCATAACCGGTAATTTTCCCCCAACCAGCAACAAGAAAGATGTAAGCGATAAGAAGACGAGCAACAAGGCTAATGAAACTATCCGCGCCTGGTTGCGTTACGATATTTTTGACCACCACATTTGGATTAAACATACAGCCACCTTTATTTAAATGCTTATTTGTTGATGAACTCATTCTAGGTTTGGGACATTGATAATTAAATACTCAAAATCCATATATATCGTTGCACAAATAGGATGATCAATTTGTATATTTTTGATGTTTTATACTGACTTTCGATAGGCTCACTGCTAGGATTTAAGCACGGTTTACCACTTAATCATCTCATGGAACTTCTTGATTTTATTCTACACGTTGACCAGCATCTCGCCGAATTTATTACAAATTACGGAGTCTGGATTTATGGCATTTTATTTTTAATTATTTTTGTCGAAACCGGTCTAGTGGTCATGCCGTTCTTACCGGGAGATAGTTTATTGTTTGCAGCAGGTGCTTTAGCGGCATCTACGGGTAAGATGGATCCATGGTTACTGGGTACTCTACTTTTTATTGCAGCAGTTTTAGGCGACACTGTGAACTATCATATTGGTCGTTTTATCGGTCCACGTGTGTTTGAAATGAATTCCCGACTCATTAACAAACAGCATTTAACCAAAACTCAAGAATTCTTTGCCCGTCATGGTGGCAAAACAATTATTTTTGCTCGTTTTATTCCATTTGCCCGCACCTTCGCCCCTTTTGTTGCCGGTGCTGGTAGTATGAATTATAAGTTTTTCCTGACATACAACCTAATTGGAGCATTCTGTTGGGTGGCTTCTTTTGTAACGTTAGGGTATTTATTTGGAAATATGCCAGTTGTGAAAGATAACTTTACCCATCTTATTTTCGGCATCATTATTATTAGTGTTTTACCAGGTATTATTGGATTTATCCGCGAAAAATTAAAGAACCGTAAAGCTAACGTTTAAGGGTTCCTTTAGAAGAAACGAAATACCACCGGAAGCATACACAAAATAAGTAACATGGCCGATCCTTTATATAAATGATCGGCTTTTATTTTTTGCATTGAACCCGTTAATAAAGCACGTCCAAAAATCATCCAGAAACTCGCAGCAGGAATAAGGGTCAAAGTAAAAGCAGCAAAGACCATAAGAAAATTTTCGGGCGAATTCCATGTTTCAGCTGGGAAAATACCAGCTGCAAACAGTAAGGACTTAGGATTTTTTAAAGTTGAGAAGAATAGTTGACGTGGGCGAATATTGCGATGGTTCTGGCTAAACTGTTGTAAATGTGTGGTTTTCCATAAACGGAATGCCATCCAGAATACATATAGCACACTCGTAATATGCAAAATGAGTAGCAGCGCTGGCCAGACTGGAGCTGCTAAATGAATAAACACGGCCCAAAAGCTGATGCCATAGGCATAGCCTAACCATTGCATTGGAATAAGCCAGAATGTTTTAGATAAACCTTGTGAGTGAGCTGCGGTTGCAAGTAATGCATTTGTCGGACCAGGGATAAGCAAAACAGCCAACATTGCTAATACAAAAAACCAGCTTTCAATCATAAAGTTTCCACATTGATAAAGATGCGGCAACCTTAAACGAAATAGGCAAAATATAGCAAGTTTAGTGAGTATATTGACTAGAAAAAATACAGCCACTTTAAAGTTATATTTTTAAAAAAACTTTTGATTTATATTGATTTTATTATGAAACATTTTGCTAAACTTTATTCATCACAATATGCTTTGATTAGCATATTGTGATTCAAAATTGACTATTATTTCGCCTTTTTACGAATAATAATTGGACAATTCTTAAACTGAGCAGCCTGAACAATTGCCTCTTGTTGACCCATTACACGTGAAAGTTCAGTGTTCTTGGTTGAAGAAGATTGCCCCATGTTGACAGAGATGGATGGACCGAATCCCCAACCGCCTCGTCCCCAGCCGCCACCAAGTCCAACGCCAACACCCATACCTGTACTTTTTGGAGTCTGTACACCATTGTCGATATATTGTTGAATACGGTTATATTCACTTTGCAGTTGTTGGCAACTCAAAGATTGATACTGTGTCGGAGAGACATAAGTCGGTTTTACCGTCGTGGCACAAGCGCCCAATAGTAAAGTGGCTGCTGCCAAAGGCACAAGATATAAGCCTTTCATCATTTTTCTCTTATCGTTTTGGTTCAATTTCGCTGAACAATGCCTCATAAGATTGAGTCAATTTGTGTTCTGGCGCCAAGTGAGCCAAAGGTAAATTTTTCTGATGTGATTCTTTCATTAAAATTGATGGTGGTAACATGCTATTAAGTACAGGTAAACCTTCATCTTTTAACTGTTGAACCACTTCCCGCGGTAGTTTTGCTTGGGACTGGAACTGATTCACCACAATTCCCTCAATTTCCAAGCGGTCATTATGATCATCTTGCGTTTCGAGAACATTTTCAATCAATGTTTGTAACGCACGCTTTGAAAATACATCACAGTCGAAAGGAATCAGAACTTTATCTGCAGCAATTAAAGCAGACAAGGTGAAAAAGTTAAAAGCTGGTGGTGTATCAATATAAATGCGGTCATATCGTCCAATTAAGCTTTGAATTGAATCACGTAATTTATAAATTTTATGTTTGCTTTCAAGTGCATGTTCAAGAGCACCGAGCGTAGGGCTAGCTGGAAGCACATCTAGTTTTGCAAAAGATGTTGAGTGTACAAAACTGTCGAGATCTTTATTACGAGGGGCTTTTAAAATTGAGCCTATAGCATTACCAATTAGACCTTTTTGTTGATTATTCCCCAGCACATCTTCAAAGAAGTTTTCAATATTTGGTTCTAAAACTGCTTTATCAGCAGCGTATGTTGCCTCTTCACCTAAAAGGTATTGGCTAGAGTTGGCTTGAGGATCAAGGTCGATCACCAAGGTCCTTAAGCCATGTTTGGCACTAATTGCAGCCAAATTTACAGTAATACTTGATTTCCCTACACCGCCTTTTTGGTTAAACACCACACGAGTTAACATGTTTCCCTCTACATATTTTTTTACTGTATGCAGTTTAACCTAGAGCTTAAGCAAAAAGGCAAAGAATGTAGAACAATTAAGCAAAAACCGGTTTCACGATGACCAAAATAATAATGGCAACAAATGCGATTGCACTAATAACCAAACCCGCACGGCGCTGGGCTAATAAAATAGTGTTATCCTTTTTAAAGGCTTTCATTAATGATGATAAGAGCACTAAAAATAAGATAATTTTAGCGTAAAACCACGGCTGGACCTGAAAGTTCTTCATTACCAGTAAAATTGCACCAGTAATAAAAACCACTGTAAAAGATAGATGCTGTAAAGCAACTAACGCTTTACGCCCTGCTGGGTTAGGTTGTTGACCTTGTACACCAATAAACAGTGTAGAAGCGCGTAATACAAAAACCATAAGTGCGGCTGCTACCGCAGTCATATGAATAATTTTAGTGAGTAAATGTGCGTCCATAAACTAAGCCCTTAGCTCTTAGGTGCATGTGCACATTCTGGACTCGCTGGCGCTTGACCTTGCCACTCACTTGGTAAATAAGCGTGAATTGCTAAAGCATGGATTTGTCCCGGATTCATTAAATCAGAAGCCAAGGCATAAACTTTTTGATGACGTTGAACCAAACGCAAGCCGTTAAACTCTTCACTCACCACAATCACTTTAAAATGTGATTCTTTACCTGGAAAATATCCACCGTGACCAGCAGACTCATTAATGACTTCTAAATGGCTGGGTGCAAGGGTTTGTAACCGTTCAATCAACTGTTGTTCAAGGCTCATAGCTTTTCCTTTTACGATTATTCGTATATTTAGACCTAGTATACCCTGTCTACACACAAACAAAAGTTACTCTTGTACGCTTTGACTTCAAACAAAATGTCTATTTATTCGGCAACTTATCAATAAAAACGGCTCTAAATACTCATTTCTGTTTTTATTTTATGCAATCAGCATAATTATTTGCATAAAGTTGTTGACCCTTGTTTTGCTTAATGTATTATAAGCGGCACGCGGGAATAGCTCAGTTGGTAGAGCATAACCTTGCCAAGGTTGGGGTCGCGAGTTCGAGTCTCGTTTCCCGCTCCAAATTGGTTTTTTTTGAGAAAGTTTTAGTAAAAACTGCTCATATATGCGGGAATAGCTCAGTTGGTAGAGCATAACCTTGCCAAGGTTGGGGTCGCGAGTTCGAGTCTCGTTTCCCGCTCCAAATTTAAAAAGCCCTAGTCAAAAGATTGGGGCTTTTTTCTTTTTATCGATCCTTATTTTTTACTTTATCAATTCACAGCATAACTTACTGAGAAGAAACCGGTTCAAGTCCAACGAAAGACTTTCTAGCTTCTACCCGATTCACCTTTTTAAATTGCCAGTTATATCCATTTAATTTAGTTATATCTACAAGGTGTCGGCTTCATTGGATGCATAGATATACACGGCAATAATTGGAAACAGTCCATATTAAAGCGTTCTATATGGTGGCTCTGCTGTAAACATATGGAAAAGATAAAATTGCAATCATAAATATAGCTTTGAAAATGATAAAGTTCTGTTTTTTGAGTATCCTTGGTTGCATCAAAAAACTTTATATATTCAGAAAAGACATGGAAATTAAGCTTCTTTAAATGGCTACTCATTCCTTGACCAGTACATTTAATATAGGCTTCTTTCAAGGTCCATATTTGAAAAAACCGCTGATATACGCTGAATGGGTCAATCGGTTCATTTTCCTGAATCCACTCTATTTCATGTAGGTCTAAAACGCTATCAACCCGCTTCCATTGGAACTCTCGATTCACTCGTTCAACATCAACACCGATTTCCCCTTCTTCAGTCACAGCAAGGACAATAACGTCCGCTGAATGACTAAGATTAAAATAAATCGTCTTACTACCTTGTACAAAAGGTTTGCCGTTCGGTTGTAATTGAATATTGACTTGATGGGCTGAAATACCCAGCTTATCTGCTAGAACAGACTTCGTTAAGACACGAGAAATTAAGAAAAGACGCGCTGCCTGAGGAAGATATTGATCATATCTCAACTTTTCTGCGGCATTGAGAAAGCTGAGATAATGACTCAATATGAGATGGTTATCTGGTACCCGTGAAACTGGGCAAATATAAACCTGCACTTGGGATATATCAGACATCACTAAGTTGTGCTGTGGTACTGATATACTTTGTTAGAACTGGTGTGAGGTAGTCATAAACCGCTTCTACATGGGTAATGTGTGGATTATGACCTGCACCAGCGATGATATGTACAGGAATATCAGGACTTATTGGAGTAACGATTGGATTTTTCTCTCCAATAATAATCTCGACTTTAGATCGAAGCTCATTGAGCAGAGTAGTTTGAGCGGCTCGTTGCTGTGGCAAATTAACGAGATGCATATACTCGCTAATATGCTTAGATACTGGTACACGGCATAATGAATCCATCGCATAGTCCACTGACGGATTTTTTTGTCCATCTGGATGTAGATCTTTAGCAATGATATCTTTCGGCACAAAGCGGAAAATTAAATTAGAGATGGCCTGTATTTGGAATATTTTAGCAGCCCGCGCCTGAACAAAATAAGGTGATATCAGGATAAGGCGAGCAACTTTATCTGGATATTTCTTTGCAAGATTCAATGCGAAAAGACACCCTAACGAGTGAGCAATCACAACACTATTTGGTGCTAAAAGCTTTGAAGCAACATCAATAAATTGATGGCTGTTATCTTCCATTATCTCATAACTACCAGAACGCCCAAGTCCCGGTAGGTCCATCATAGCGACCTGATCATATGTAATTCTATTGATGATTGGAGACCAGCATGCACTATCAAATGGGATTCCATGTAAAAATAATACAGAAGCTTTTTCTGAACTAAGCGACTGTTTAATATAGGTTTCTGTCCAATATCGACTCTGATAGCTGAAACGACTCGGTGTAGCTACTTGCATATGACCAAAACGTGTGAGTACCAGACGATCAATCCAGTGAGAGAAATAAGGAGTAGTATTGATTAGATCAGCAATCCCCATCTTCGTTGCCATCATCTCTGTTTCAGCGACTTGATAGTTTTCATTAGAAATAAAAGCAAGTTGCTCTTTGGAGCTATCAAGCAATACTTCAGGTAATTTCTCGAGTAGAATTTTAGGGAGTTGCAAATGTGGTGTACTCACTCCTAAATACTCGGCAGCCAGATGGATCAGGTGATGAAATTTCGGCGTCGCAGGATCGAGCAGCATATACTCCTGAGCAATGGTTTCAGGATAAAACATGGTGCGGATTAGGAAGCTTACAATATATTGCATATTACAAAGTGGTAAGAATGTGTCACGGCCACCAGGCAGTGCCATCAGTCGTCCCTGATATAACTTACCAATCATTTCGGCAATACCAATATATTGCATATCGCCATAACGATAGAAACCATCAATAACTGTAGCAGGATGTATTGCAGTCCATGGCACATTTAAACGCTTACAAGCCTCAATGAAAGCCTGATGACCTAAAAGTTTCGAAGCCTCATAACCGCCGTATTTACGATATAAATCATCAGGTGAACCTTTCGGTGGAGAAACCATGCGGTATCCACCAATCCAGATGAATCGCTCAAGCTGTTTTAATGTTGCCGCCCACTCAATCAAGGCAAGGCCTGATTTTACATTGGTAAGTTGAGCATCAGCTTTACTAATTCCCCAACTAAATGATGCAGCCAAATGATAAATAACATGGATCTTCGTTTGAGTATCCGCTAATAGAGAGTCCAGCTTAAAATCACGGCTTAAATCATATTCAACAAAAGAAATAGAGGGATCAATCAGCCCTTCTTTTGCAATGAAATCTAATAGTTTTTCTTTCTTGGTTGGAGTATTACGCAGTGCAGCGATTACTTGATGACCTTGACGTAAAAGTTCAACAACTAATCTGCTTCCAATAAAACCAGCTGCACCTGTTACTAATATAGTTTTCCGTGAAAAATTATCTTTTTTTGCTTTATTTAAATTATCCATAAATCACCTTATTAGGGATTGCGAGCTCCAGTATTACTTGAAGCGGATTATCTTAAAAATTATATCGAATCTGGGCATGTACCAGACTGTTATCTCTAAATTGTCCAAACACAGTATCATTTCTGCCCCAGAAGCGATCGCCACCTGCATTCAGCTGCCAGTGATCATTGAGGTTGTAATTAATACGTACTCTTAGTAACTCATTCGGTTTGGGCGAAAAATAGAACCCTGTTACTTCTAACTTTAAATTGTCATTCAGCAGGTTAAGTGCATAGCGCAGCATAGCTCCATACTGATTTTGCTGATATTGATCACTAATTGTTTGCTGATAACGGTAAACTTCTCTCAATAATGGATCTGTCAAGCTATCGGCAGACCTTACGTCCTCTGTATGTTTGTACACACCCATTAAGCTTAGCGTAGTATTTTTTAATGACCATTCGGGTCCCATGACCACGGTTAAATTATTTTTCTTATGCGTAAGATCTTCGCTGCCATCCGAGTCAGTCTTTGTATATGCAGCTTCACCACGCCACACGATATCGTTACGGTTATAACTGAAATCAATCCCATAGACAGACATAGGATTATTTTTCAATTGTAACGTTGCTCCTGTTGAAGATAACGACTGCAATGACAGATCAGGCATGTGATCTAAACCTGAAAAATACGATGCACCTACATCTAGACCATCTACGGAATAATCCCAACGCACTGCAAACGCAGGACGGCTCTTACGGTCTATGTCATACTGAACACCAGCAATCTGACGCAATGGAATCACATCTGAACGGCTACGCGGATACCATAATGCCGTCCATTTATTAGTTCCAGATTCAGGAATATACGTCAATTTGAGTGCGTCATTTCCAAGACGTTGATCTGTCTCATCTGGCACTAGACGCGTATAGTCACGAGGCGAGAGATTATCCGTTGGGTTAATCCCATCAGCTCTCCCCCAGACCACAATCTGGCGACCAAAGTCGAAATAAAACGTTTGATCCCAGTTATAAGATGCATACAACTCACGTAAGTTGCGATTCACCTTACTCACCTGATCCGGATTTACAGTATGGTCCGTTTCGTCTCCAATATTTATATCGTAATGGATCTTAAACGCTGGGTTAAACTTAAGCGTACCATTGGACCAGAAACTTGCTTGCCCAATATTTTTTAACGAACTTAAATCACGATCTGATGACCACACATCGAGTCTGACCGAGTTCTGGCTTACAAAACTAATTTCGCTGTCATCTGCATAAGCATGTTGCAGTAGCATAAAGCTACTACAGCATGCAAATACCCAATAGGCACCTTGCGTCATTTTTCAAGGCTCTGCGGTGAGAAAAGCTTATCGGATAAAGTTTTTTCTGCGACAAAATCATTGACGATCACTTGCGTCATATGTTGAGTTTGCAAGTTTTTCGCCATAGATTTCATAGCCTGCCATCTTGGTTTCACTTTGCCGTAAGGACGGATATCGGTGAACTCAATGTGCTTTAACGGCTTACCTGCGGTATCCCAAATGTCGATGGTTGCTGTAACAAAGTTGTCTTTGAGTATGCACATGCGACGTTTGCTATAACCAAAGTCACTCTTCACCGTATTATTGATTGGCGTTGCTTCAATCATGTAGCAATCTTTACCATTAAATTTGCCATCTGCCAGTTTCGTGTACTTCCAGTCACTGAGCTTATAGCCAAGTACATCACCATAACTAAAATCGGTACCAATAAAAGCATCGCCCTTATTCGCTGATGCTAGTCGACGTACTTTTTTCAATGCAGGCAAATAGACAAACATGCTATCACTGCCTTTTGCATTTTCAATCAACAGTGTCGTAGTGCCTTGGACATCCGCTGGCGAGATGAACTCAGTCAAACGCATATTGTTCTGAGTATTTCCAGCAAGCTTAGTCATATTTTTAGTCATACGTACACGTTGCTCACCATTTTTAGACGTCAGAATAAATTTGGCGCTAGCAGTTGAAGACAAGAACTTAGAGGCATCATCACTACGATTAACAATGTCTTGAGCCTCATCTGCATGTGATGTTTTAGGTAGTGAAAAAGTAAGTGCCGTACCCAACAAAAGGCTTGTCACGACAGTTTGTGCAACAGGAATGCTCTTCTTATTTGAAGAAAAGATAAAACGTGGTTTTAGCATCAAAATCATTGTAGGTACCATAATTAAGGTTGCAAATACACTGAAAAGCATCGCAATCACAATAAATAGCGCTAGCCATTGATGTACGTGGAAGCCCTGTGATAAGGACAGTACACCATAACCACCAGCAACCGCAGTCGCGACGAAAAGAGAAGCCTTACCAGCTGTACTTAAGGTTTTACGAACAGCATCTTTGATATCTCCGCCTTCTTCACGCAAGATTTCACGCAAGCGATAGAGGAAGTAGATGGCGTAATCCGCACCGATACCAACAGCCATAGCCGAGATGAGAGAATTTGGAATATTGAGGGGAATATTGAGCCAACCCATTACCCCAAAGATCGCAAGAATTGAGAATAAAAGGGGTGTCAGAACGATCAGCCCAGCTGAAAGTGAGCGGAAGACCAAAGCTGATATAAAGAAGACGGCAAATGAAATTTGTAGAATATTCATGAGTTTGCCGTGGACCATTGTTTCAGTTAAAGCAATAGTCTGAGTCACGTCACCACCAAAACTTACTACAGCTTTATCACCGAATTGACCTGCCATATAAGTTTTTAGAGATTCAAGGATTTCTGTAATGCGATGATTACTACCTGTTTTCATCAGAATCGTAATCTTGGCATATCGCTGAGTGGTATCAATGTAGGAATCAAAATCCGTCGGCTCACCAGACATTGAATACAACAGTAAATACTGAGCGACAACATCTTTGGTTGCAGGAACCTGAAATGCCTGTGGCTGATCGGCATTCATGGCCTGATTCATCCGTTTGATATAGTCCACAATAGAGATTGTTTTACCGACCTCTGGAATTGAATTCGCGAACTTTTCTGTATTATCAATTGCTTTGAGAATTTCAGGGTTTTCGATACCATCACGAACTTTAGTATCGACCATAATGTAAAGGCTATTTGTTCCACCAAGAGACTGATTCAAAAATCTGTCGTCTTTCTGCATTGGCAGGTCACGCGAGAAGAAATTTCGACTATCGTTATCTACTACAATACGGCTGGTGCCGATAGCAAGTAAGACACCTACTACCGCAATCGCAGTCATTAACATCATTCGCGGACGAACTGACAAAATAGCATCACCAATACGGTTTGGAATCCAATCCCATATCGGTAGACCTTTACGTTTGACCTTCGTAGCAGAAGGTGGTGGCAACATCGAGCGCAGTGCCGGAATAAAAGTCATCTCAATCACGAGTGTACTAATGATCCCGATCCCAGTAAAAATACCGAATGAACGAATAGTCGGAATATTGAAAGTTAACAGGGAGAAGAACCCAGCCGCTGCAATTCCGCCAGCCAATATCATAACAGGACCAACACGGACCAGAGATTGAACAACAGCTTCACTATTGGCAGCTTTAGGCTCCATCCCTTGAGCAAGCAAACGGTCAAAGTCTTCGTAGTACCGCTTTAACAACTGTACGGCATGACCTGCTGCGATGGCCAAAATCAAAATTGGTGTAGGCGAGTTAAAAATATCCATCGGCTGTTTAAATAGGCCCATCATACCCATACCCCATGCCACAGACAGCAAAGCTGTAACGAGTGGCAAGATCAACCCCTGCTTACTGCGAAATGCTTCAAAGTGCAATAAACCTATCACCAACACAGCAATTGGGAACAAGATATTGATACGCTTAGAATAATCTTCAGCTTTATCGAGATAGACGGGATTGCCACCAACACTGATGGTCATATCTTTAGATTGTTCGCTCTCTACAATTTTGTTGATTGGAGCCATCATCTTCTGGAAGCCTTCCGGGCTTTCCTCAAGCTCAAGCAAAATTGCAGCAGTTCTTTGATCTTTAGATACGACTGAATTCATATAGGTCGGGTTCATTGCCAACATTTTTTTCAAATGATCGATATCGTCCTGAGTTACAGAACTGGTTGGCAATAATTTCTTGGCATCAAACCCTTCCGAATTAGCCATGATCCCTTTGGCTTGGCGTGCAGCCAGACTCATCATCGTAGAACGAACTACGCCAGGTGCATTGTCAACTTCTTCGGTAATATGTTTAACTTTTTCTAATACTTGCGGCTGATAAATATCACCTTGTTTCGGTGTAATGCCGATCACGACCATATACTTGGAACCGAATTTCTTTTCGATCAGTTTGGTCGAGGTGATATAAGGATGCCCATTAGGTGCAAGTGCGCCCGGATCAATAATAATTTTTACGCCCGATGCGAGATATGCCAAGACAATCGTTAAGAGCATGACTACGGTCAGCACAATACGGCGATGGCTGAGAATCCAACGCGTATATTTTTCCATCACTGGATGAGTCTTTTGAAGTGGTGTTTCGATCTCGTGTGATTTTTTATCGGCCTCTTGTGCTGGCTCTTCAATCTCTTGTGATGGCTTCTCGATCTCCTGCGATAGCTTCTCGATCTCTTGCGACGGTTCTTCGATCTCCTGTGCTTGCTGACTCACTGCCTCATAGGTTCCACCCTTTTTGGCCAGTGCTTGGAGATTAATAAGATCTTTCTTGAACTGGGCAAGAACCATCTTTTTTAGCAGTGCATCGGGAAAGACACCAAAAAAGCCGCCTGGTTCCGCCACAAAAAGCCACTCAATCCATGTACCTTCTGGATGCGGTTTAAAGTGGTAAGTACCCGTATAAAGAAAAGGTCCTTCTAGCACTTGAAAGGCATATAATTCGTTGGGTACCAGATGTGTAATTTCACCTTTAAAGGCCAACTCACGACCAGCAAAGGTCAAACCGATTTCATACCTACTGCCCACACGCGGAGTATTATCTAGTAGCTCAGAATGCTTACATGACAATTGCCAGCTTGCATCATGACCCGGGTTGGCAAGATATTTAAAGACCTTATCAATATCGCCTGGTATGAGGAAAGCATGTTCTATGGTCACCATAGTGGTTCTACCTTCTTATATTTTTTATGCAGGAACTGGATACATCTGATCAATTGTCTGGGCCACAGCCGCCACATTCTCAGCGAACATAATCGATGAATGGTCACCAGGCAGATCCACTTGTGTAAGCGTATCTTTGATCAGTTGATCCCAACCGAGGCTTTCCCCGAAATCTTCCATCTCATCTTTAGCCTTGACCAAGAGGATCGGAAAATCTTCAGGTTCTGGGAAATAGGTCTGGAGTGCGACGCCATTCGCCAAATAAGTGTCAAAGTAAAGTCGAAAATCTGATGGATTAGCATCCAAAGGTATAACATTGATAGCTTTAGCTTCTTTAAGCACATGATCAAACATGTGATCTGAACTTAATTCGCGCAAGTATTGCGCTGGGATCGTCAGCTTTTTCCCATATGGGACAGCTAAATCACGAGCAAACCAAGACAAGAGCATGGCATCATCAGCATCTTCAGGTACATTTTCTGGAATTGGAGCACGAGTATCGATCATGACAATCCCTGTGACCTGCTGCCCCATTTGACGCAACTGACGACTGATCTCGTATGCAATCGCACCACCAAAGCACCATCCACCGAGGAAATAGGGTCCCTGAGGCTGCATCTTTTGCATTTCAGCAATATAGAGTGTCGCCATTTCTTCAATGGCTACTTCAGCGGCATCTGCTTCAATCAATCCTGGAGACTGAATAGCACGTAAAGTACGATTCGGATTGAGATGACGCGAAAGCTCCATATAACAGAAAGTACTACCACCAATCGGATGGAACAGCCACAACGGTTGTTCATAGGTTCCACGACGTAACTCGATTACGATGGAAGGTTTGATTTCTTTATTTTCACGGATGATCTCGCCTAAACTTTCTACAGTGGAGTACTGTGCTAGTAAGGCAACTGATAATTCGGTACCAAATACCTTCTTGAGATGATTGACAAGCTTCACCGCAAGTAATGAATGCCCGCCTAACTCAAAGAAATCATCATGTATACCCACTCGCTTAACTGACAAAATCTGCTCAAAGGTCGTACATAGCTCGATTTCGATCGAATCTCGTGGTGCAACATAATCATTGCTCTGCTCAAACACTGGCTCAGGGAACGCCTTACGATCTATTTTGTTACTACCCGTCATTGGAAATTCATCCAAACGGATAAACGTACTTGGCACCATATAAGCTGGGAGATGGATTTGCAGGGTCTTTTTCAAACCTGCCATATCAATCTCAGACCCTGTCACATAGGCCACCAGTTTCTGATCGTTGTCGGCAGTGGTCTTAACCAATACTACGGCATCTGTAATACCATCGATCTGTTTGAGAACATTCTCAATTTCACCCAGTTCAATACGGAATCCACGGATCTTGACTTGGAAGTCCAGACGTCCGTGATGGGTCAAACGCCCATCCATACGCAAACAGACTTTATCTCCAGTACGATAAAGTCGACCAGCATTTGGTAGAGATGGTAAGGTTCTGAATTGTGCATCTGTCAAATCAGGTCGTTGCCAGTAATCAATTGCTAGACCATCACCTCCAATCCAGAGCTCTCCCATAACACCGCGTGGGACCAACCGCTGTTGTTCATCAAGAACATAGAGCTGGGTGTTCGCCATTGGCTGGCCTAAATCAATCAATTTTGCATCGGTGATGTGAGCTGCACTCGACCATACCGTAGTTTCGGTCGGGCCATAGATATTCCAGAGACAACTTACTTTGCCCAAAAGTTTTTCTGCAAGTACAGGATCGAGTGCCTCGCCTCCGCTAATTGCAGTCATACCCGGAATACCGTTCCAGTCGCTATCTAAAAGCATTTTCCAAGAGGCTGGTGTTGCCTGCATAATATTGATCGACTTCGCCTGCATATAGTCCACCAGCAAGTTACCATCTAGCGATACCTCACGTGGGCACACATGCACCACACCGCCATACATCAACGGAATCAATAGCTCAACAACCGAAATATCAAAGGCATAAGTTGTAATCGCCAATAACTGCATATCTGGCGTTGCTTGCAGCCTATCATTCACAGACAGCAAGAAATTAGCCATTGAAGGATGCCCAATACGCACGCCTTTAGGCTTCCCTGTCGAACCTGAGGTGTACATCACATAAGCGGTATCACCAAAGGCAAGTGTCTCACGCACTTGCTCAAGGGGTACAACACCAGCTTGATTAATATCTAAATGAGGCACAGAAACATTAAGAGCATCCATTAACTCAGCTTGAGTCAAGATGACTTTAGGTTCAGCGTCTTCTACGATGTTATGCAGACGTTCTCTTGGGAAACTAGGATCTAATGGTACATATGCTGCTCCTGCCGCCCAAATTCCGAGGATTGCAGCAGGCAATAGCGTAGTACGGTCTAACATCAGACCTACACGATCACCATTGGTAATATTGTGTGCACGCAAATATTCAGCGATACCAGCGATATGCTGACCTAACTCATGATAGCTGACAGCATGATCTCTGCAGGTCGTAGCATAGTTGTCACCACGCTCGTCAATCTGCTTCAGAATCATTGCCAATAAATCATGCTTAGAATAGTCCGTAACCTGACCATGTAGATAGCCTAGCTGGATGTTATTCGCATAACTAGGAGCAATATCTAACTCAATGAGCTTACTCTCAGGATGGGTCACCATCTCCGATAGTATGATTTGCAGCAGTTGCACCATATTCTCGGCAGACTCTGCAGAGAATATTTCGGAATTGTATTTCAGTACACCAACCAGTTCACCCTGATATTCACCCCCCATTTCCAGCATAATGTCTAATTGACCTTCTTGCTGGCGAACTGGAAAGCTTCCTAAAGTCAGGTCTTGACCAACTAATGTAGCTGGATTCTGGATTGGTAAGAGTAGTTCCTTAAACTCATCCATGCCGCCTAGACGTTCCCAGAACATTCCCACCTGAGCCAATGGGTTAATACTGCCATCGCGCTTTGGTGAGACAGCCTCAACTACTCTAGAAAAGGCAACTTTTTGATGTTTTAGGCTTTGTTTTAATTGTTCTTGGACCTGTTGCGTAAATTGGCGTAAGCTCTGATCAGCATCAATGTCTACATGAAGAGCAATTGTATTGACAAACTGCCCAAGTGCATTACGCAAAGAACGCTCAAGTCTACCTGCTACTGCTGTGGCAATAACTAGATTATTTTCATTTGATAGTTTGTTCAGTAGGATATAAAAGCCAGATAGTACAAGACCAAACAAAGTGATCTCATAATCTTTCGCCAAGCTCACAAGCCCAGATGATACTGACTCAGGCACACGGAAAATCACCGAGCTACCTTTATGTTGCTGCACAGCCGGACGTGGGTAATCAAGCGGAATACTATGCACATGTGGTGCGTGCTGTAACGCATTTTTCCAGAAAAGTAGGCTTTCATCAGCATCGTCGGTCGCATTGTTCTTCTGCTTATCCGCATACTGTGCGAACTCGATTCCGTCTACTGCATTTGACTCTGTAATTAGTCCAAAGCGCTTGCAGACATCACGCAGCAACAGACCAATTGACCAGAAATCCATTAAGGCATGATGAATCACAACTGCAACCACATAATGACTCTGACCACGTTCATAACAATGAATACGCCACAATGGTGGTTGAGTCAGATCAAATGGTTGCTTGGTATCTTGTTCAACCAATTGCGTCAAATCAGAAGCTTCAACATGTCGAGCATCAGTGAAAATAATATTAGGATACACGCGATCCCAGATAAGTTGCTCAATCCCCTGTTCATTGGTAGGCATGCTTACACGCAATAGCGGGTAATCATCCATCACCGCTTCCAAAATTTCCATCGGTTTGTTGCCTAATGGTTGATTGACCTTTACATCAAAGGCCACCACCATATTGTAGGCACTGCAAGTTGGCTCAAAACGTTGGATATACCAAATACCAAGCTGCTCTGCAGAAATCGCGTGACGTGACAGAATTTTTGGCTCTAGGTGTGCAATGTTATTCATGAAGCAACTCCCTGTTGCAACTCAGAAACAAGATATTCGGCCAATGTATTAATTGTTGGGTAATCCCATAGTAATGTCGGCTCAAGTTCCAGTTTTGTCAGATCTTCTAAATCCCCAGAGACAGACAAAGCAACGATCGAATCAAGACCATAACTGGTAAATTTTTGCTCTGGATCAATCGTCTCAGGCTCTACACGCATTTCTTTGGCTACTAGTGTACGAATGATCGCGCTCCAGTAAGCTTTATCCTTATTCATGGGGTAATCTCCTCTTTAACTGGTTTGGCATCGCGCGGTGCCAATGCAAAATCGATAACAGATAACATATGGTTAGTTGAAATTCGGTCTAGCAAATCTGCCAATGTGCTTTCACGTACTGATGCCATAGGAGGAGATGTCTCTCCTTCAGCGGTATTTAAGAAAATGATCAGCCATGCACCATCCTGCAAAGCAGGCCTTAAACCATGACGGTTAAAAACCCAGAAACCCAGCACAGCAATGCGGGCAAACAGCTCGGCGTAGCCACGGGCAAGGCTAAAGCGCAGCGTTTCAAATTCGTTGCTTTGCTCAGAGTTTGAAAAGTAATCCTGAATTTTTTGATCCAATGAGCGCTGTTCAACAAGCAACTGGTTTGCTCGCTCACGTAGTGTAGAAAGCGTTTGGGCAGACAATTCTGCTGTGACATCGGTATTGTTGAGCATTTCGATGATTGTCCCGAGCGACTCCATTACCAAGTCACCATCTCGGTTAAAAATCTCAAGCTCACGAAAATCAATAGCCCCTGTCTCTACCTGCAAGTCATACAACTGGCGATAGCGTGCTTTAGCTTCGACTTGGTTGAGTTGATCGGCTTTTTTACTACGACCTTTATTGGCAGACTTGAGCTGAAAACTCAGGCTGTCTAGACAGACGGTACTGCTACCATCAAATACACTAACAATCAGATGGTCTCTGAATGCTTTTTGGTACATTCCATCAGCATATGCATTTCTTAAGAAAAAACGTGAGCCAAGCACTGAAGAAGTGATCTTGGCAAGCGACTCTACATACTCAGGTACTACGACCTTGACGATTGGTGACCATGTACTGAATTGATTGATACAAACATGTAATCCACGCGCACCAACGAGTGATAACACCTCAGCCGCTAAAAGATAAGCATAGGCGGTGGCGAGTTGCTCACGCACTAGCGGAATGTTTATCACTTTTTTGTTATATAACTCGCGCTCAATAGCAAATTCGGTCGCGATACGTAGCATCGTGTCACCCGCTCCGAGCGAGAAACTACTGCAATATGCACGTGTTACCTGTAGCGTCTTGAGACCAAGCTCCAAGCCCTGGCCTTCTTCACCGATTAGAGCGTCTTTGTGAATTTCAGCATTATTAAAACCAATACCGCTAATATCTAGACCACGCATACCCACTGTTGGCAGACGGTTCAGGCTATACGTTCCTTTCGAAGCCATTTGACGCTTATCGAGCCAGAATGCACTCAAACTACGCGGTCCACGATCATTCGATGTTTTAGCAATCAGACTTAAAGAGTCACCTAAAGTGGCGCGATTGATCGACCATTTTTCACCATTTAAGACATACTTGCTTTCACCAGATTGTGCAGTCACTTCACTAGATAACAGATCTGCACCATGTGCTTTTTCACTATAAGCTAGTGCTGGCGCAGCACCACTTAAAATTCGGTTAGCGATGTTTTGACATTGATTCGCATTCCCACCGATCCATACGATCACAGACCAAGCATTCGTACTATAGGTCGAATTGATGGTTAGATCACGTCGTGCTAACACACGATGCAGATATAACAACTCTTCACCAATTTCCATGCGCCCCCCAAGTTCTGAAGGTACATAGAAACGGTTCATGCCCACCGCATTCAGAAAATCAACAGCACGCTGAGGATACTGTTCCTTTTCATCACGCTCGATGGCAGCGGACCAAGAAAAATCATTGTTGGTATCATGTACGGAGCCTAAAATTTGCTCCAGACGAGCAGCAGATTGAAACTGCCGCAAATTGGAAGTAAGTGACATGAATTTTCACTCAAATGATTAAAGGGTAAGGGTTAAAACAAAGCACTTTTCAGACGATTAAAAATCAGCGTGCGCACTTCACGTTCCTTGATCATTGAGTTGAGTAGATTGGAGCTATAACGAATCAACTGCCCCCGCTGCTCACGATCACGGATGACGTCTAAGCCGTTCTTGATATAATTTCGAGCAATCACCGTTCTACGGTTTGGATGGGTCAAACAGACCAGCTGACCTCGCTCGATCTGTTCTTTAATTTTTCTTCTTCTAATTTTGCCGCTAGTCGTTTTATTTATTCGGCCTTGATGCAATAAATAGACCCCTTCTACAGGCAAGCCAATATCAGCTGCCACTTGTTCTTTAACCTGAGTCCTGATGTTTTCAAAATTAAGAGTCTTGTTTAATGACTTCTTCTTGATCTCAAGTACAACCGTAACACCCTCAGAATCAGCAAAATTTACTGCTGCAACACAGCCTTTACGAACAGCAGGATGTGCCATTTCAACAGAGCATTCGATATCTTGTGGGTAATAGTTTTTGCCACGGATAATAATTACATCCTTAAGACGGCCAGTTACATACAGGTCTCCATCTTTGATAAAGCCCATATCACCCGTTCTTAAGTAATATTCTTTACTTCGCTGACCTGCTTCATCAAGGATCGTTGCTTCAAAGGTTTCCTGATTGATCTCAGGCTTCTGCCAGTAGCCTGCTGTGACACTCTCTCCTGCTAGCCAGATTTCACCAACTTCATGAGCTGCTACTTCTTTATGGGTATGCGGATTAACTATGCGGCAATCAATGTGCGCCGAGATCTTGCCGCAGCTCACCACTTGCACCGCGGTCTGATCCTGACTGGTTTGTACCAAGTGGGCATTCAACTTATCACGATCAAGAGAAATTGCATTGAGAGGGCCAGTCACACCACTGACTAAGAGCGTCACTTCCGCCAAGCCATAGCATGGCAAGAAAGTATCTAGTTTCAGTTTGGACTGAGTATTGAACTTCTCCATGAAACGCTGCATAACATGCGCTTTGATTGGTTCCGCACCGTTAAATAGTACACGTACGCGGCTCAGATCAAGCGTTGCTGCGTCTTCATCTGAAATACGATGCAAGCACAACTCATACGCAAAGTTTGGACCACCACTGATCGTGACGCCTTTTTCACTAATAAATTGTAGCCATTTAAGCGGCTTACGTATGAAGTCCAGAGGTGACATTACATAACAAGTTAGCCCCACATACACGCTCTGCAAAACCGAGCCGATCAATCCCATATCATGATAAACAGGCAACCATGTAAGGCCGATATCATCAGGTTGTGTACAAAAAGCTTCCGTAATCATGGCTTCATTTGCCATAATATTTTTGTGGGTAACAATTACACCTTTAGGCCAACCGGTCGATCCTGAAGTGTATTGAAGGAAACAAACATCATCTGCATCAATATAAGGAAAATCCTTTTCCACCAAGTCTCGCTGAAATTCCGTATCAACAGCATGTAGTATTAAACTTTCATTTTGAGCTTTTAATGTAATTAGGCCGGATAACTCAAGAATCTTTTTTGTTGTGAGCACGATTTTTGGCTCACAGTCATTCATAATATTCAAAATATTAGAAAAACCATTGCGATTAAACGGCAGGCTAACTGGTACTGCGATAATTTTAGCTTTCAGACAAGCAAAGAACGATACGATAAAGTCTAGCCCCGGTTCGAACAGCAAGACTGCACGATCACCACTGTCTACAAGGTTCATTAATATCTGAGCTTGGTGTTGAACTCGCTTATTCAGATCTGCATACGTTAGAGATTGAATCCCACCAGATTGGCGTCCCAAATACTCAAAAGCAGTCTTACCCCCATTTAGGTTCGCGTGGGATTCCAAAGTTGCAATGATATTATCCGTACACATTACAGCCATAACTTACTCCGATTAATTATAATTAACCCTTAAAACCTGCTGATTCAGAAATTAATTTCTAGTTGGGGGTTTTAATAAAAATGAATATACTTTTTCTTTAAAATATAAATTCACATTATATTTTATGCACAAGTGTCCTTTATTACACCTGTAAGGGTTTACAGGTTAGATGTTACTTATTGAAAAATAAGAAGCTTAAATATTTTTAAAAATTATTTTTTATTCAGTTATATAGTTTAAGAACTTTTAAATAATTAAAAAAGCGACCATTCTTTGATCTACTTTTAGATACTCTTAAGTAAAATTTTTTAATCTTCAGATCATTACTCAGTTTTTCTTCTGCTGCGTTTGTTTTAATTTTTTTAGTTTCTATATGAGATATAATTTATAGTTCTTTTAAAGATAAATTATCAAATAATATCAACTCTCGTACAATTTTACTTTTAAGATTAAATTATTAATACCGCCTACTTAATTTTATTTCAGATAATTAAAATTTAATTTATACATTACTATAATAAACTATAAATAATTTTATTTAAAATAATAGACTTATTCCTTACTTTAAATTCATAGATTAACTTTTTAAAATAAAAACTTAAGATACACATTATAAAAATATTTAAATAAATATCATATAATTATTTATTTTATAATACCCTATATTCTTTATATATCTTTTTATAAAAGTCCCAGCATTACTGCTCGAATAGCTGCTGAAATTTTATTATTTACATTTAATTTTTGCATCGAGTTACAAAGATGAAAATTTACAGTTCTTTCAGTAACCCCAATAATCTGAGCAATCTCTGCTGAGGTTTTACCCTCTGCTGTCCAACGTAAAGCTTCTTTTTCTCGGTTCGTTAAATAAAGGTTGAACTGAGAGAACTCTACATCATTGACAATTTTAGCAATGCTGGAATGCACTGTTTGAGTCAACCAATACATATTTGTATATTGTGCTTTTTGCTCTTTTTCTGATAATTGATCGGTGGATCTTGCTAGTGTTAACATCCCTCTCGTCCCAATAAAATCACGACTTGACTGAGCCCAACCGACATTTAAACCATAAGAACGCGCCTCTTCCCAGAAATCTTTTTCTTCTTGTGTTTTTGCATTTTGACTCGACCAGACAAGAGGTTGAAGTGATACCATACAATGCTGCACAGTAGGGTCTACCTTCACGTAACGTTGTTCTATATAGCGCTTTTGCCATGCCTGAGGATAATTATTCAACATAATTGTTTTTGGTTCAGCAATAGACAGCGGTGACTGCATACCATAAGCACAATAATCAAATCCAAGCTTTGACGCTGTAGATTTGACTACTTCAAACAATTCATCTTCATTTTTTACGACCAAAAATGCTGATAATAAATCCTCTTGCCAACTTTCCATTTGCTCTCATTAGGCTCCATTCAGAAATTATTTTTTGTTCAGTTATCTCTTGTGAATCCAAATAATTAAATTGAAGCGTAGGGCTATTTTTTTACCTTTATTTCAATAGAACTCTACAAAAATCTAAAAGATTATGAGGCTGTCAAAATATTTCCACTACTTCATCTTCTTTTATTACTTTCTCAATTGCAGATTTTGAACTCATCATCCAATTAACAACACTTTTAAGCCCAAATGGTTGTAAATTATTCAGATAAACTAAATTTCTGAAAGCCTTTAAGGTTGTTATATTCAATATACAGATTATGCTTGAAAAAATTAAATTTTACAGGATGCATTTTATTCCAAAAAACATAGTTTTTAAAATAAAAAAACAATGCTCATTATTTAATCTTGAAATTATATTTTATTAATTTAATTAAATAATACATTTCAACAATAACCCAAGAAATATAATTTTACCAATCATTATATATTCAAACTAAAAAAATAAATAATTATTTAGCAAATCAAATAATTACATGGTGGCTTATTTTAGTTAAAACTATTGTTTTAATAACAAGTATAAAAGCCACCTAAAAAAGCTAAAAAAAGTAAGTCAATTGAGCATTGTCAAAAGTATTTTTTATATTATAACTACAAGATAATCATTTTTTACTTTAGCCAACCTTAATACTTGAATAATCTTCCAATAAGAATAGCTTAACGATATAGGGCATCAAATTATATTTAACCTGTTAAACATAACAGTATTTAATTGGCAATAATTTATGGTATTTATCAAAAGATTTCTAATTCAGGGTACTTGAACAGGTAGCATGGCCAACATTACCCCTCATTTTTCAATTTCGACAGATGGTTTTATTCGTATGAATGAGAACCAACTCATGAATTACCCTTTTCAACACGTTGTATCTATCGTTGAATCAGCCCAAATTGAAAAATCTCAAATTGTTTATTATGGTTTTACTGAATGGGCGACATTAAAAACTCCTGCTTTAAATACAGGATGGGACTGGGAATTCGTTGAACAAAACGGTTTTGTTACTTTAAAACGAACTGGTCTGCCTAGAAGCAATATTATGATTGTTGATATATCTGGTACAGATATTGGATTTGATATCACTGAAACATTAATCAAAAGGAAGATAGATACTTTGTTCTGGGAACAGTTCATTTATGCTCAAATCAATACAAGCTTAATCAAGTCTAAAGTAAGTCTGAATTTCTCTTAGAAACCTGTAAATTTTTACAGTTACCGCCTTTCCAGCTGTTCAGTAAAGTCACATCAAAAATAAGTGGAAGCACTTGTAGTGAATATTATTGTTGGATTTCAAAACAATTTTTCAGAAGGCTTATATAGCAAATTTAAAAGTTACCGTTATAAGGTATTTGTTGAGCATTTAGGATGGGAGTTAAACTGCCCACATAATGAAGAACTCGATCAATTTGATAAAGTCGATACAGCTTATGTGGTCGCTCAAGATAGAGACTCTAATATTATTGGCTGTGCCAGATTACTACCTACGACTCAACCGTATTTACTTGGTGAAATATTTCCTCAATTACTTAATGGAATACCTCTCCCGTGTTCCCCAGAAATTTGGGAATTATCAAGGTTTTCAGCCGTAGATTTTTCAAATCCGCCTACAACAGCAAGTCAAGCAGTGTCAACGCCAGTTTCAATTGCAATTCTGCAAGAAGCGATTAACTTTGCAAGAGCACAAGGGGCCAAACAACTTATTACGACCTCTCCTCTTGGTGTAGAGCGTTTATTACGTGCTGCTGGTTTTCGTGCCCATCGTGCAGGCCCACCAATGACGATTGATGGCTATTCTATGTTTGCCTGTTTAATTGATGTGTAATGGTTTAAAGGTTAACTCTTGTCTCTCGGACATGAGTTAACCTGGTTTTTTTATAATCAAGAAATACGCTTATTGCGAAGAATAAATAACGCGTATCAATCAATCTTGGTTTTTAAATTTAAGTTTGTCTTTTTATAATAAGTTTCATCCGTTTTAGGGTTTCCATCACGCGGCATAAATGATGTCGATATAATTGCAATGACAGCCATACTGCCAATATAAAGCATAATTAAATATGGGTTACCTTGCCCAATACTGAGCAGCTTGGTGGCAATCATAGGGGCTAAACCACCACCCAAAACACCTGCCAACTGTACTGAAATCGAGATACCGCTGTAGCGAATTTCCGCAGGAAATTGACGCGCAAAAAGCTGAGCTTGTGGCGCATACATAATCGGGAACACTACACCAATTGCCAAAACAATTGCCGTCCAGACCAGTATCGGATCTTTGGTATTGAGCATGCTAAAAAATGGATAAGAATAAAGTGCCAATACACATAGACCAAACATAAACATATTGCGTTGACCGACTTTATCGGACAAATGTCCGCATAACGGCGTCATAAATAAAATCACGGCTGCACCGCAAATAGTGGCAAACAAAATGTCTTGTCGTGGAATACCTAATTGTGTGGTGGTGTAAGCTAGCGTAAAAGTTGAAGCAATATAGAACCATGCATTTTCAGCAGCTCTCGCCAAAATAATGGTGATGAGTTGCTTTGGATGATTTTTAAAAACCTGAAAAGCCGGAACTTTGACTTCTTCGGACTGTTGTTTTACTTTTTCAAAGTCTGGTGACTCAGGCACTTTTACACGAATATACCAGCCCACTGCCAGTAAAATAATGCTGGCAAGAAATGGTAACCGCCAGCCCCAGCTAAACAGTGCTTGCTCAGGTAATAACGATACCAGTCCTAGTGCGATTGAGGCAAGCATTAAGCCCCCACCGGTACTGGCTTGAGGTAAACTTCCCCAGAACCCTTTACCACCTTCGGGTGCATGTTCCACTGCCATAAGCACGGCACCGCCCCATTCACCACCCATGGCCATACCTTGAATAAATCGCAAGATCACCAAACCAATTGCAGCCCAATATCCAATTGATTCATAAGTTGGTAAGAGGCCAATCAGTACGGTTGGAATTCCCATGAGCATCAGCGTTAGCAACAACATTGACTTACGACCGATCTTGTCACCGAAATGACCAAAGACCAAGCCACCTAAAGGCCGCCCAATAAACCCAACAGCATAAGTTGCAAATGCTGCAAGCACACCTGTAAGTGGGTCCAGATTTGGGAAAAATAGCTTGTTAAAAATGAGGGCTGCTGCTGCGCCATAAACAAAAAAGTCATACCACTCAATCGTGGTGCCAACCATGCTAGAGATGCCTGCTAATCGATGTGACGACTTTTTAGGATGTGAACCGTTTCCATGTATTGTTTGCATCGTAATGTCCTTTTTAGATTTTCTTGTTTTGTCTTTTTATGCTTATGACCTGTCCTGACCATAAGCATGTTCAGGTCTCGCTTGATCTCCTTAAGCTTTTTGTGTGTTTTTAAAATGGGTTAGCTTAGTTTTTCTAAAATTTGCTCTAACTCCGGATTACGTTCTTGCCAACGTGGTTGTTTATCTTTATCAACAATGAGCGCACGAACGCCCTCAATAAAGTCACCATGCTCAAACCAAATGTCCTGTAAATCGCGCTCAAGCTGCATACACTGCTGTAGCGAAAGGCCGCGCCCTAAATATTGCAGTTTCAAGCTGGTTTGTTTGGCAATAAATGAACGCTGCTGCAAAATACTAAGCATCTTACTCGCCCAAGTCTTTAAGCTTTCATCCTGTTCATTTTCAAGGCTTTGTTCAATTTCATCTAAATGCTGAAATCCAAAATGTTTACGGATGCCTTCGGCAAGTTGTTTAAGCTCACTTTCGGCAGGCCGAGTAATAAATCGGGTAATGATGCGTTCAATTCCCTCTTTGCTTAAGCTTGGCGCTTCGACGAGAGCGTTTTGTAAATCTTGTAACTGCTCGCTTGGTACATGGTAGTCAATTAAGTCGAGATAGAGCGCATCGCTACTACTAATCTGCTCACCCGTAATTGCCATATAAACGCCAATATCATCAAGGCGAGACAGGAAATGAGTTGCGCCAACGTCCGGGAAAAAACCAATCGCTGTTTCAGGCATGGCAAATCTGGACTTTTCACTGCTTACCACAATGTGACACGCCTGAGCCAAGCCAAAACCACCGCCTAATACATAGCCATCAAGCACAACGATGATTGGCTTTTCATATTCGCGCAGTGTATTGAGCATTTTATATTCGGCACTAAAGTAGCCTTTATAATCGGCTGTGCCATTTTTATAACTGTCGTAGAGATAGCGAATATCGCCACCTGCACAGAAGGCTTTTGGGCTATTTGATTTGATTAAGATCGCCTGAACATCAGCATCATTTCGCCACAACTCCAATTGGGCGCCAATACCTTCAATCATATCTAGCGACAATGCATTGAGATGAGTCACACGATCTAAGGTGATCACGCCGAGTTTACCTTGTCGCTCAATCATTAAGTGATTTTCTGTATTCATTTTATTGATCTCTTACTGATTTTTAAAATTTGCCTGCCGTTTTTCAACAAAGGCCTGCATGCCTTCTTTTTGGTCCGCAGTTGCAAAAATGGAGTGGAACATGCGGCGTTCAAAACGTAAACCTTCGGTAAGATTCACT
Source organism: Acinetobacter sp. AOR41_HL (assembly GCF_027854645.1). NCBI lineage: Bacteria > Pseudomonadati > Pseudomonadota > Gammaproteobacteria > Moraxellales > Moraxellaceae > Acinetobacter > Acinetobacter sp. AOR41_HL. The sequence goes on from NZ_JAKTHZ010000009.1 coordinate 65,223, forward strand.
TCAAAAGCTCGGTTAATGGTTTCTTTGAGCATCATGTTTGCAGTTAAAGACCGTGCTGCGATTTTTTCAGCGGCTTGCAAGGTTTGTTCAAGTAATTCTTCTTTACTAAACACACGTGCAACCAAACCACTTTGTTCTGCCTCTACTGCGCCCATTTGACGAGCGGTAAGGCACATTTCCATTGCTTTAGCTTTACCAATGGCATGCGTTAAACGCTGTGTCCCCCCAATGCCCGGAATTACCCCTAAAGTGACTTCGGGTAAACCAAACTTGGCGTTGTCAGCACAATAAATAAAGTCACACATAAGCGCCAGCTCACAGCCACCACCCAATGCATAGCCACTCACCGCAGCAATTAAAGGTTTACGGCGCTGTGCAATACGATCTGCAAGATGAAAAAAATCATCTAAATAAATATCAGGAAATGCCAAATCGGCCATTTCTTTAATGTCGGCCCCTGCGGCAAAAGCTTTTTCTGAGCCGGCTAATACGATGCAGCCAATTTCGCGATCTTTTTCGAGTTGATCTAATGCCTGATTAATTTCGCTAATTAATTCACTATTTAAGGCATTGAGCGCTTGAGGGCGATTTAATGTAATCAATCCAACCCCATTACGCTTTTCTAATAAAATACTTTGCCACTGCATTATTTATTCCTTATTCTGGTTTTATAGACTACGTGCGATGACTAAACGTTGGATATCACTTGTGCCTTCGTAAATTTGACAAATACGCGCATCACGATAAATACGCTCAATTGGGAAGTCTCTGAGATAGCCATAGCCACCAAACACTTGTAAGGCACTTGAGCACACACGTTCCGTCATTTCTGAAGCAAATAACTTGGCCATTGAAGCTTCGTTGAGACACGGTTGGCCTGCTTCTTTGAGACGCGCAGCGTAGTGAACCAGTTGTCTCGCTGCTTCAATTTCGGTTGCCATACTGGCAAGGCGAAACGCGATAGTTTGATGCTCAAAAATTGGTTTTCCAAAAGTAATACGCTCTTTGGCATAACGAGTTGCTTCTTCGAGCGCTGCCCGTGCTAGACCCACTGCTTGTGCGGCAATACCAATACGCCCACCTTCTAAATTGGCAAGAGCAATTTTCAGACCCTCACCTTCTTTACCTAGCATGAGACTTTTATGGATGCGTACATCTGTCAGCGCAATTTGGCAGGTATCTGAAGCATGCAGACCTAGTTTTTCTTCAACACGAATCACTTCATAACCCGGTGTTTCGCGTGGGACTAAAAAGGCACTAATACCTTTTTTGCCCGCGCTCAGATTGGTCACGGCAAACACAATAATGACACCGGCATTATTACCCGAGGTAATAAACTGCTTGGCACCATTTAAAATGTAATCGTCGCCATCTTTCACCGCACGGGTTTTGATGGCTCCCGCATCCGATCCTGTATGCGGCTCAGTTAGGGCAAAAGCACCGATCATTTCACCTTGTGCCAAAGGCTTTAAAAAGCGCTCTTTTTGCTCGTCGGTCCCAAATTTTAAAATAGGCACACAACCAACCGAGTTATGTACACTCATGATGGTCGAGGTTGCCCCATCTGCTGCCGCAACTTCCTCGAGTGCCAGTACATAGGCTAAGTTACCCGTATCTGAACCGCCCCATTGCTCTGAAACAAGCATACCCATAAAACCGAGTTGCCCCATTTGAGTCAGAGTTTCTTTTGGGAAAGTCCCGTCTCGGTCCCAATCGCTGGCATTAGGCTTGATTTGTTCTTGGGCGAAACTTTTCGCCATATCACGAATGAGTAATTGTTCTTCGGTAAATTGCATTATTATTTCCTTTACCCTGCTTTAGCTTGTTGTTTAGCAATTTCTTGATTACGCAATAAAAAGCGCTGAATTTTGCCACTTGGAGTTTTAGGTAATTCACTCACAAATTCAACTAATCGTGGGTAAGCATGTGCAGAAAGTCGTCTTTTCACAAACTGGCTGAGTTCTTCAGCAAGTGCATCTGAAGGTTGTACTCCCGCAGCTAAAATTACAAAAGCCTTAACGACTTCAGTACGATCTGGATCAGGCACGCCTATTACTGCGGCTTCAATCACAGCATCATGTTCAAGCAGTGCGCTTTCTACATCAAAGGGCCCAATACGATAGCCTGATGTGGTGATTACATCATCGCTACGGCCGACAAAACTCATACTGCCATCGGCATGAAGTTCGGCAGTATCACCCGTTAAGTAGTAATGACCGACGAAAGGCGATTTTCGGCTTTCTTTATAGCCACCAAACCACATCATTGGAGACTGGCTAATGTCGACTGCTAAAATTCCTGGTGTGTCTGGCGGAAGTTCTTCGCCTTGTTCATTAACAATCGCAACACGATAGCCCGGACTTGGGAAACCTGCTGAGCCAGCATGAATTTCATGTTTTAAACCATGATGATTACACACCACCATGCCGACTTCGGTTTGTCCGTAATGGTCATAAATTGGAGCGTCTAAGACTTGTTTAAACCAACGAATGACTTCCGGATTAAGCGGTTCACCTGCACTACTCACCACACGAAATTGGCCTTTTAATGGTGCCATTTGTACCGGATCTGCTGCCATCATCATGCGGTAAGCTGTTGGTGCACCTGCCAAGTTGTTAACTTTATAATCTTTCACAATTTGGCATAAGCTATCGGTACTGAAACCACCTTCATAGAACAAAGTAGCGTGGCCTAAAAATAACGGCCCAGTAATCGCATAGTACAGGCCATACGCCCAACCTGGGTCGGCAATATTCCAAAACGAGTCCTCTTCGGTTAGACCAATGGCATCTTGCATATATCGCCCAAAGGCAATGAGTGCTTTTAATGGCACTTCCAAGGGTTTAGCAGGCCCTGTTGTGCCTGAAGTAAACATGAGCAAGAAAGGATCTTGAATGTTACGTATTACCAGATCACATTGATCGGACTGTTGCTTCACTTCATTCCAAAAATTAAAATCCCCTGCTTTAAGCGCAGTACCTTGAGCATCGGCCACCGTCATAATTGCAGGACATTTTTCAATTTCGTCGAGCTTGCTACGGTTACCCATATCGGTCACCACTAGCTTACTTTGTGCAAGCTGAATACGGTGCTCAATCGCTTTTGGGCCAAATGCAGTAAATAACGGTTGATAAACTGCACCAATTCGCCAAGCTGCCAAAATAGTCACAATCAGTTCAGGTGTTCTTGGCAATAAGCCTGAAATACGGTCGCCTGCTTTTACACCTCGAGCTTTTAAAAAGTTAGCAAATTGACTCGACCACTCTTTTAGCTCACGGAAGGTATATTGCTCTTTGCGACCGTCTTTTCCTTGCCAGTACAGCGCGATCTTGTCGCCATCTGCATGTCGATCACAGCATTCATAACAAGCGTTTAGTGCATCGAGTGAACCTGACAACATCTGTTTAGCAGTGCTTTCCAAATCGAAAGCCTGTACAGCATTTTGATAATCCATCATATCTTTTCCCTCAGTCCGGATTTGTTGTTATTCACGACAGGGTTTGATTTATTGGTTTAAAGCCATCCTTTGGCTTTACCGTTATGCCTCTTGTGGTAGGTATTGCTGAATAATGCTCGAAAAATCGAGATTGGCATTACCACGCATGCACATTTGCTGATAAAGCTGTTGCACCATACCACCTAATACAACAGGCTGTTTGACTTGGCCTGCGGCTTCTACAGCGAGTCCTAAATCTTTTAGCATTAGCTGAGTTGCAAAACCGTCTTGATAGCCTCGAGATGCGGGCGCATTTTCATTAATGTGTGGCCATGGGTTACATACATCCGAACTCCAACAACGACCACTTGAGGTGTTAATTACCCCTGCCAATGCTTGTGGGTCGATGCCTAGCTTCACACCGAGTGCCATGCCTTCGGCTACTGCAGCCATTGAAATGCCTAAAATCAGGTTATTGCAAATTTTGGCAATTTGTCCTGCACCGACATCACCACAATGAACAATATTTTTGCCCATATGGCTGAGCACAGGTTTTACTTCGTTAAAGGTTTGATCATCGGCACCGACCATAAAGGTTAAAGTTCCAGCTTGAGCACCAATGGTCCCGCCGGAAACGGGTGCATCACAAATTTTAATATTTTTACTCTGTGCAACAGCAGCAATGTCTTTTATGGTTTGCGGGTCAATGGTGCTGCTATCAATGCATAAGCTACCTGCTTTTAACACTTCCAAGACACCATTTTCACCCAAGTAAACCTCTTTAACATGCTTTGCGGCAGGCAACATGGTAATGACCACATCTGCTTGTTTAGCTGCATTCTGGGGACTATCGCAGACTATGCCACCTGCCTCGGCGAAGTGCTGTATAGCAACTTCACTGAGGTCGTAACCATAAACTTTGAGTCCGGCTTTTAATAGATTTTGGGCCATTCTGCCGCCCATATTGCCTAGACCGATAAAGGCGATATTCATCCGTGATCCCCTTAACGTAAACTAATGGTTGTATTTACACCGCCAACTTCATGGCTATCTTCAAACCAACGGCTGGTAATGGTTTTGGTTTGGGTATAGAACTGCACAGCTTGTTTGCCGTATGGTCCCAAATCGCCGAGTTTCGAACCTCTTGAACCGGTAAAACTGAAGAAAGGCACAGGTACAGGAATTGGAATGTTGATACCGACTTGACCAATATCAATAAGGTTTTGGAAAGTACGTGCAATCGCACCGCTTTGGGTAAATAGACCTACACCGTTACCAAATGGGTTGGCATTGATCAAAGCAATCGCTTCATCGAGTGTATCGACACAAATAATTGAAAGTACTGGGCCAAAGATTTCTTCTTTATAAATACGCATGTCGGTATTTACGCCACTAAAAATCGTAGCACCCACAAAGTTACCTGACTCATAACCTTGTACTTGAACATTGCGACCATCGAGTAGAAGTTCTGCACCTTGCTCAACACCGCTATTAATCAAGTCAATTACACGCGCTTTGGCACGTTTTGAAATCACTGGACCAATGTCAGTATTTGGCTCATGGCCTGCGTTTACTTTTAGAGTTTTCGCTTTTTCAACTAACTCTTGAATCCACTGTTTACTGTCGCCAACCATCACTGCAACAGACAATGCCATACAACGTTGCCCAGCAGCACCAAACGCCGCGCCCACTAAGGCATTTAGCGTTTGTTCTTTATTGGCATCTGGCATAACAACCACATGGTTTTTTGCGCCCATCATAGCTTGCACACGTTTACCATGTTGCCCTGCAAGGTTATAAACATGTGTTCCAACCGCAGTTGAACCTACAAATGAAATCGCTTTAATGTCTTTATGGGTACACAAACGGTCAACCACTTCTTTGCCGCCATGCACAACGTTTAAGACACCTGCTGGAATACCTGCTTGAATCGCAAGTTCAACCAGCATCATGGTCGATAATGGATCTTGTTCTGATGGTTTTAAAACGAAGGTATTGCCGCACACGATTGCCATTGGGAACATCCAAAGTGGAATCATGGCAGGAAAATTAAACGGCGTAATACCCGCACAAACACCCAAAGGTTGTTGCAAGGTATATGTATCTACACCACGTGCTACACCTTCGACGTACTCGCCCATTTGTAAAGTACCAACTGAACAGGCATGTTCAACCACTTCTAAACCACGTTGAATATCGCCTTCAGCATCTGCCAAGGTTTTACCTTGTTCAGCCGTCAATACTTGTGCAATTTCTTTCATGTTGGCACGAATCAAGTCTTGTAGCTTGAGCATGATGCGCATACGTGCCTGAATTGGGGTTTGGCGCCAAGAAGCAAAAGCATCTTGTGCAGCTTGAATAGCAGCGTCGACTTCTTCAACCGTTGCAAAAGGCACGCGGCCAATCACTTCCTGAGTTGCAGGGTTAATAATGTCTTGCCATTCTTGGGTTTTAGATTCGATAAACTGTCCGTTAATAAGTAATTTAGCGGTGTCCAATTCGATTTTCTGGATTGTGTTCATAACCTCTCCGTAGGTCATATTTTTATTGTGTTCAGTTATTAGAAAATACTTTTCTACGTATTTTCTTTATTCAGGTTTTATTTGAGACTAACAAAGAAATCTTTGACCACCAACGCAAATTCATGCACGATTGTTGTGCAAATATGCACAGGGACAATAACAAAAATGAAAGTGGATTGGGATCATCTACAGTTTTTTCTGGTTTTAGCACGTACTAAAACCTTAACCAATGCTGCACGTATTATTGGTGTTGAACATAGTACGGTAGCTAGACGGATTCAGGCTCTAGAACTTGCTTTAGGTACGACGCTATTTAAACGTGAAGCAACGGGCTATGAGCTGACACTCGAAGGGATGGCACTTGTCCCTCGAGTTGAGCAAATGGAACAAGCTTTCTTACAAATTGAAAAACCGCATCAACCTTTACAAGGACGTGTGCGAATTGGCACACCTGAGGGCTTTGGAACTGCATTTTTAGCCCGCTTACTGGCTGAGTTCTCTATTCAGTATCCACTACTTACCATTGACCTAATACCCGTGCCAAAAATGATTAAGCTTTCGCATCGTGAAGCAGATATTGTGGTATCCATTGAACGCCCAACCTCGGGGCCTTATATCATTACGCGCTTATCAGACTACTGCTTAAAAATTTATGGCAGCCAAAACTATCTAGCACAAAATCCACCAATTCGTGGTTTAGAAGATTTAACTCAGCATCGCTTTGTAAATTATATTGATGATCTGGTGTATAGCCCAGAGCTGTATTGTCTAGAGCGTTTACCTTTAAAGCTGAATGCTAACTTTCGCAGTAGCAGTATTTTGGCCCAACAAATTGCAGTGAGTGCTGGCGCAGGGCTTGCAATTTTGCCGAAGTTTTTAGCAGATGACAAACCTGAGCTCGAAGAAGTATTAGAGCAACAAGTTCGTTTTACCCATACCTTCTGGATGCTGACCTTCGTTGATTTACAGCATGAGCCGCGCATTAAACTGGTCTGGGATTACTTGCGTAAACAAGCTGATAAATATCAACATTTGCTGGTCGATTAATCTTTTAATAAAAAAGCCAATCAATGATGATTGGCTTTTTGGTAAATCGAGAAAAGATAATTAAAAGATTTCTCGGCCTAATTTTTTCATGCGCGGCTTATAGAATGCATAGTAAGTCACACCTAAAACCACCACCCATACTGGACTGACGTAGAGCGCTTTTAATGTATCTGGCTCTAATGCCAAAATCACTAAAGTAAACAAGAAAAAGGCAATAACCGCATACGCCATTAATACGCCGCCCGGCATTTTAAAGGTTGATGCAGCGTGAAGTTCAGGACGAGTTTTACGATAACGTAAATAGCACGCCATGATCAAAATCCACACGCTAATGAACAAGATTACACAGAGTGAACTTGCCAGAGTAAATGCTTCCATTGTGTTTGGAACAAAGTACTGAAGCACTGCCCCACCCATAATGAAAATACATGAGAAGATTAAACCATTTGAAGGTACGGCACGTTTTGATAAACGTCCTAATATACCCGGCGCTTGACCATCTTTTGATAAACCGAACAACATACGGCTTGTTGAAAACACGCCACTGTTCATTGAAGACATGACCGACGACAGAACAACCAAGTTCATAATAATTGCAGAAATAGGAATACCTGCATTTAAGAACAACTCAACAAACGGGCTTTTATCGGCACGAATATGATCCCAAGGTGTTACAGACATCACCACAAAAAGTGCTAACACATAAAACAGGATAATACGTACCGGAATCGCGTTAATTGCTTTTGGTAGGTTCTTTTCTGGATCTTTCGTTTCAGCAGCAGTTGTACCAATCAGCTCAACACCAATAAAGGCAAATACGGCGATCTGGAAACCTGCCAAAAATCCGCTTACACCTTTTGGAAATATACCACCATGTGACCAGACGTTACTGATGCTTACCACGTCACCATGAGGGGCTTGGAAGTGGGTTAAAATCATGTAGCCGCCCACACCAATCAAACCGATAATGGCTAAAATCTTAATAAGCGCAAACCAGAACTCAACCTCACCAAACAACTTCACTGTAAGAAGGTTAAGGCTTAAGACGAATAGTACACAGCCCGCACTAATCATCGCTTGTTGCATGGGTGAAAAACTGGCGCCTTCGGGTAACCAGAAACTTAAATAGTTAATAACCGCAGAAAGATCGGCAATACCGACCAGTACCCAGCCTAACCAATAGGTCCAACCTATATAGTAGCCAGCCCACGGACCAATCAAGTCATACGCCATGTCGACAAATGACTTGTAATGTAAATTAGCAAGTAGTAATTCACCCAATGCGCGCATAAGGAAGAAGAACATTCCACCAATTAACATGTAGATTACAAGAATTGAAGGACCTGCGAGAGAGATGGTTTTGCCCGAGCCCATAAATAGACCGGTACCAATTGCGCCGCCAATTGCAATGAGCTGTAAGTGGCGATTACTTAATTTCCGTTGTAAATGATCAGGGGAGCCTGCCTCATCTGAATGATGAACCATTGTCATATTAGAAGTCCTTTTTATATTTTGCTTAATTTAAATCAGCAACCTATAGGGAGAAAACGAACCGTATATCGTGGGTTGCTGAGTCTATACCTCAGGACAAGATGTTCAAGTATATTTTTTCCTTAATTGATCTATCTTTTGTCCCTATTTTTTAAGTTGCATTATTTATGTACTGCCTTCACGGCAATTTTAATTATCCAATCTCGATTCACCAGATTAGCCGGAGTTTAGCATGTGATAATGCTAGATGTCGCTTTACTCCCCCCCTCAAAACTGTGCTATTGATTCAAAAATAAACAATATTATTCCGATAAAAAAACTGATGAAAATAAAAAAAGCCAATCATGATTGATTGGCTTTTTAATAAAACTTAATGATCGTTAACGAGTTCACGTCCTAGCTTTTTCATGCGTGGTTTATACAACACATGATAGGTAACACCTAAAATAACTAACCATACCGGACTGACATATAAAGCTTTCAAAGTATCTGGCTCTAATGCCAAAATAACTAAAGTAAAAAGCATAAATGCCAAAACAACATAACTCATCAAAATGCCACCCGGCATTTTAAATGTCGATTTTTCATGTAATTCAGGACGTAATTTACGATAGCGTAAATAGCACACCATAATGAGACTCCAAACACTAATGAATAGAATCACACAAAGTGAACTTGCCAACGTAAATGCCTCCATGGTGTTTGGAACAAAGTACTGAAGCACTGCCCCCCCCATAATGAAAGTACAAGAGAAAATCAAACCATTTGACGGTACTGCACGTTTTGATAAACGACCAAAAGTACCCGGTGCCTGACCATCTTTTGATAAACCGAACAGCATACGACTGGTTGAAAACACACCGCTGTTCATTGAAGACATCACCGATGACAGAACAACCAAGTTCATAATAATTGCAGAAACCGGAATACCCGCATTTAAGAATAACTCAACAAATGGGCTTTTATCGGCACGAATGTGGTCCCATGGGGTTACTGACATCACAATAAATAGTGCTAGCACGTAGAAGAGGATAATACGTACCGGAATCGCGTTAATTGCTTTTGGTAAGTTCTTCTGCGGGTCTTTGGTTTCAGCAGCTGTCGTACCAACCAACTCAACACCGACAAAAGCAAAAACGGCAATCTGGAATCCTGCCAAAAAGCCTTCTGTACCTTTCGGAAATAAACCGCCATGTGACCAGACATTACTAATGCTGGCAACAGCGCCTTGCGGAGCTTGGAAATGGCTGAAAATCATATAGCCACCTACCCCGATCAGGCCAATAATTGCCAGAATCTTAATAAGGGCAAACCAAAACTCAATTTCACCAAATAGACGTACTGTTAGGAGATTAAGACCCATCACAAACAACACACAGCCAGCACTAATCATAGCCTGCTGTATTGGAGAGAAACTTGCACCATCTGGCAACCAGAAACTCAAATAGTTAATGACTGCTGAAAGGTCCGCAATACCGACCAGCACCCAACCTAACCAATAGGTCCAACCCAAATAGTAACCGGCCCAAGGACCAATCAGGTCATGAGCCATATCAACAAAAGATTTGTAATGCAGATTTGCAAGGAGTAGTTCACCCATTGCACGCATTAAGAAAAAGAATATACCTCCAATAATCATATAAATAAAGAGAATTGAAGGACCTGCGAGGGAGATGGTTTTACCTGAGCCCATAAATAGGCCAGTTCCAATTGCACCGCCAATAGCAATCAGTTGTAAATGACGGTTAGACAGTTTTCGTTGCAGATGATCAGGAGAATTTTCCGTATCTGAATGACGAGCCGTTGTCATATAAAATTCCTTTTTGAATTCCTTTGTTAAGATCAGCAACCTATGGCGAAAATCGAACCGTATGCCATAGGTCACTGAATCTGTTCACCAAAAAATGACTGGATAAACCGTATCTATCTTCCTTCTGTTAGATACATCATCATTTTTGGAGTAAAAACGAATTACTTTTGTGCTGCCGTCACGGCAATTTCAATGAGCCAATCTGGATTGACCAAATCGGCCTGAATTGTGGCACGCGATGGAGCAACACACCCTTTTAACCAGTCAACCCAAATTGCATTTACAGTTGAAAAGTCAGAAAGATTTTTCAAATAGAGCTGTGCAGAGAGCAAGCGAGATTTATCGGTATTGGCTAATGCCAAAAGTTCATCAATTGTTGCAAGAATTTCACGGGTTTGGCCTGCCACGTCTTGCTCGGTATTTTTAGGCACCTGACCTGACAGATAAACCACTTTGTTAAAAACAGTCACGGCACTCATGACTTCGTTGGTGTTAATCTTTTGTATATCTGAATTAGACATTCGGATTTCCTTATACCTGATTAATAAATTGAACACGGGCGGTGACAGCACACATCAGTTCATAACCCACCGTACCGGATGAAACTGCAACATCGTCTATAGGTAGAACAACGCCTGTACTTGATTGCCCCCAGAGCACCACTTCACTACCGACTTTGGCACTCTCAATCCCCGTTAAATCGACTGCCAACATATCCATACTGACGCGGCCAACTGTACGTGTGCGTACTGAGTCCACTAAAACTGGAGTACCTGTTGGCGAAATACGTTGATAACCATCGGCATAGCCGCAAGCCACAATCCCAATCGTCATGGGTTGCTCTGCGACAAAGTTTGAGCCATAACCTACGCTTTCATTCGGTTATAAATGCTGAACGGAAATAATTTCACTACGTAAGCTCATGGTCGGTTGTAAACCCCAATCTGCAATACTATGCGTTGGGTAATCTGGCGAGCTGCCATAGAGCATGATGCCACTGCGGGCATAATCTGATTTGAGCTGGTCTTGATAGCGCAAAATTGCCGCACTATTACTTACCGATCTTTCACCCGGTAAATCCTTCACAATTTCTTCAAAGGCAGTAATTTGATAATTAATACCTTGCTGACCAAAACGATCGGCATCTGCATCTGAAAAATGCGTCATGTGCGTAATCTTGAACACATTTGCCAAGTTATTTAAACGTTCCCAAGCCTGAACGTAATGCTGTGGTTTAAAACCAAGACGGTTCATTCCACTATTCATTTTCAAGAAAACATCAAATTGAGCTGGATAAGGATGCTTTTCTACCCACTCAATTTGCGCTTCACTATGAATGGTGAAACTAAGCTGATACTGCACACAATCAAATAAATCTTGAGGAGAGAAAACTCCTTCGAGCAATAAAATTGGACCTGTCCAACCTAGAGCACGAATTCGTTTTGCTTCATCAAGATCAAGTAAGGCAAAGCCATCTGCTGCTTTAAATGCTTCATAAACACGTTCAATTCCGTGTCCATAAGCATTGGCTTTTACAACGGCAAAGACCTTACTGTTTGGCATAGCCTTGCGCACCACCGCCAAGTTATTTTGTAAAGCTTGACGGTGGATCACTGCGGTAATAGGACGAGGCATGATTACTTTCCTAACGCCCGTTAAGCTGCGTGCGCGTGTGAATAACGCTGAATTGAAAGGCCATCGGTACTGATATCAGTCTTATGATTCAATACGATGTCACTGATTAATTTTCCTGAACCACACGCCATGGTCCAACCTAAAGTACCGTGACCTGTATTCAAGAACAGATTTTTAAAGCGAGTCGCACCAATAATTGGAGTACTGTCTGGTGTCATTGGACGTAAACCTGTCCAGAAAGACGCCTGTGCCATATCGCCGCCCGGGAACAAGTCTTGAGTCACCATTTGCAAGGTTGCACGGCGGTCTTCGTTTAGACCCAAATTGAAACCGCTTAACTCTGCCATTCCACCTACACGAATACGTTGGTCAAAACGAGTAATCGCGATTTTATAGGTTTCATCAAGCACTGTAGATTGCGGAGCAAAAGCTGGGTCAACAATAGGAATCGTCAACGAGTAACCTTTTACAGGATATACAGGCAACGGTAGATCAAGTGGTTTCAAGAAATCACGTGAATAGCTACCAAACGCTAGGACATAACGATCTGCTGTTAAAACTTTACCATTAACTTGAACGCCCTTAATTTGGTCGCCTTCAACAATCAATTTTTCTACGTTCTGATTAAACTGGAAGTTAACACCTAGCTCTTTAGCAATTTGAGCTAAGGCATTGGTAAATAAATAACAGTCACCTGTTTCATCATTTGGTAAGTGTAAACCACCAACGAGTTTATCTTGTGCATTTGCTAAAGCTGGTTCTACACGACCAAGCTCGTTACCATTTAATAATTCGTAGCTTACGCCGCATTCTTCAAGCACACTAATGTCGCGTTGAACCGCTTCCATTTGTGCTTCTTTACGGAATAGCTGCAACGTACCTTTAGCGCGGTTTTCGTAGTGAATACCCGTATCTTTTCTGAGTTCACGTAAACAGTCACGGCTGTATTCAGCCACACGCATCATGCGTTCTTTATTCACGGCATAACTTTGCGGATTACAGTTTTTCAGCATTTGCGCCATCCACTGTAACTGCCACATACTACCATCTAAATTAATCGCAAGCGGTGCGTGATGTTGGAACATCCATTTCACAGCTTTAAAAGGAATTCCTGGTGCTGCCCAAGGGGTCGAATACCCAGGCGAAATTTGGCCTGCATTACCAAAGCTAGTTTCTTCAGCAGGACCTGACTGGCGATCAAGAACAGTGACCTCAGCTCCTTGACGAGCTAAATAATAGGCACTTGCCACTCCAATAACGCCGCTACCTAAAACAATTACGCGCATTTCCATTCCCTCACGCACACCAGTTTATTTCACTAGTATATTTCTGCTTCAATAGTTTATTTCACTGTTTTTCAGGCTATAATCTAGGTAATTTTATGTTTTTCTCGCGAGAATTTTAAAAAAAGAGGAAATATCTATGCGCCCGTTAGATCGTATAGATCGCATGATTCTGGACATTTTGCAGCGTGAAGGACGAATTGCGATTAGTGAATTGGCATCGAGAGTCAACCTATCGACCACCCCCTGTTCAGAGCGTGTAAAGCGTCTTGAACGCGATGGCATTATCATGGGTTATTACGCCCGCCTAAACCCCGCCTACGTAGACCGCAATCTGCTGGTCTTTTTAGAAATTAAGTTATCTGCCAAATCTGGTGACGTATTTGATCAGGTGGCTAAAGATTTAGTTGAGATTCCTGAAGTGCTTGAATGCCACCTCATTTCAGGTGAATTTGACTACCTTGTAAAAGCACGCTTAAAAGAAATGAGTGCATACCGCCGCTTATTAGGAGATCTATTAAAGAAACTCCCCGCTTCGGCATCTTCACACAGTTATGTGGTCATGGAAGAAGTGAAAGAAACCCTATATTTAGATGTAAGTAAGTAAAGCGAGCATTATTGAACTCGCTTTACTTACCTTTTGAAAATTAGAAATATTTTAAAATCGAAATATGCTTGTTTTGATGCTTGAACTTCGAGAACCATTTAACCGCTGGATAGAGTGCAAAAGACAGTACAATCGTGATTAGCCACAGCATCCATACATGGCCGACCGACAAATAACTCCCATAGTTTGCTCCCCACATACTTAGCGCAAACACATACATCAGTTTCAGCACATATAAATGCAGTAAATAAAAGAACATCGGCACCGAGCCAAACACGACCAATGGTTTTAGAAATGAATATTGCTGCATACGTTCAAAAGCAGTCAGTACAATTAATCCGATCCCAACATTTAGCAAAATAAACAGTAAAGACGGCGGATACTTAGTGAGGTTAAAAAAGCTCATGAGGCTCAGTTGTAATGACTCAAAATGCTGCCACGGCTGGTCACCATAAACATTGATAAAACGCAGTAAAACAAACAACCCAATACTTGCGAAACCTAGACTAAGTAAAGCGCGGCCTCTTTGCTTTGCTGTATATTTTGAACTAAACAACTGGCCTAATACGTAGCCCAATAAAATCACACCAATCCAAGGTAAAACAGGGTAACTTGTACGAAGCTTGATACCCGCAAACTCAAGCCAGCCACGTTCATGTAAAACGAACCATATATTTTGTAGAATGCCTTGTGAGAAATGCACAGAATCTAATAAGTTGTGCCCAAAAATAATGACCAACGCTACACCAGCAAGAATAGGCAAAGGTAAACTTACACAGCAAGCTAATACCACCATGCTAATACCGATCGCCCAAATCACCTGTAAATAAATGACTTCGGGTGGAAAAGTCGCTGTCCATGCAAAATTCACAAGGGTAAGCTCTAACACAATTAAAAATAAGCCGCGTTTTAATAGAAAGGTACGCGTTTGTTGTAAGTCCTGTTTTTTTGATTGAAATAAAAATGCAGAAATACCGGTTAAAAGTACAAAAACCGGAGCGCAAATATGGGCCAATAATCGACTGCCAAATAATGCTGGTTCTGTTACTGTTACGTCCATTGGATCGGTAACCTGTTTATGTAAATAGAAAGTTTCTCTTACATGGTCGAGCAACATAATGAGGATAACCAAACCACGCAATGCATCAATCGACTGTAAACGTTCAATATTTTTTTCTATAGGCATAGCGGTAATTAATAAAATAATGTAACGTTATACTATTACATTATAGTTCTTTTGTCTTTTATGGCTGATTATTTATGCAACACAAATTAGGATTGTTGTCTTCGTTGGGTCTATCATTTATATCGACATTCACTTGGGCAGAAGAAACGTCAACGGTACTTGAGACCATACGCGTTCAGGCTGAAAGTACCCAAGAAGGTGTGAGCCAAAATAGCTCGGCGACTAAATTTTCTCACCATGTTTTAGATGTCCCTTTTAACCGTGCTTATGTTTCAAAACAAATGATGGAACAACAAGACGTTCAACGGATTGATGACGCATTAAGCTTGGTGAGTGGGGTATTTCATCAAAATAGTTTCGGTGGTGGTTTTTGGGATAACTACTCATTTCGTGGTTTTAGTACCGACCCCAATTTAGGTGCATCCATGATTCGAAACGGCTTGAGTGTCAACCGAGGGATTAGCGCTCCCAAAGATGTCGTAAATATTGAATCTTTAGAGTTTTTAAAAGGGCCTATGGCGGCTTTATATGGTCGCGGCGAAACAGGTGGTTTGCTTAACCTCAACAGTAAAAAACCACAGTGGGAAAGCGAAAGTGAAGTTAACCTACGTGCCAATACCCAAGAACAATATCGAATTAGTCTGGAACACACGGCGCCTATAAACGATGAACTGGCCTATCGTGTAGCAGTGGCTCATGAAGATAATCAAAGCTTTCGTGATCATGTCAGCAGTGAACGCTGGTTCTTTTCACCACAGCTCACATGGAAAATTTCAGACCAAACGCAACTCGACTTTGACAGTGAATTTACAGAGCATAAAGGAACCTTTGACCGTGGTGTCAGCACAGTCAATCACCAGTTTGTGATGGACCCGAAAACCTTTACAGGTGAACCTGACGATGGCGATTTGAAAATAAAAGATTACTTTTACCAATTACGTCTGAGTCACGAATTTAACCCTGACTGGAAGCTAAATAGTGCGGTTAGCTATAAAGACGCTAAAATGGTCGGCTTTGCAACCGAACCTCGTCGTATACAAGCCGATGGACGTACTTTAGAGCGTCAACGTCGCTATCGTGATTATACAAGCGAAGATGTGCTGGCTCAGACAGAGTTACTTGGCAAGCTTGATACGTCTTGGGCTCGCCATGAAATTTTACTTTCAACCGAACTTGGTCAACTCGACTACAAACAAAACCAGCTTCGTCGTAATCACAGCACAAGCTCACCAAACACAATTGATATTTACCAACCTGAATATGGCAAATATTTATCAAACCTAGCACCATTTACCAATACAAAAGAACAGCAGCGTTACTTTGCGCTTAATGTACAAGATCAGATCTTTTTTAATGACCAGTGGAGTGTGCTATTTGGCAACCGTTTTGATCAGGTCGAACAAGACTTTAAAAATCACCTGACTCAGACTGAAAGCAACCAGACGCTTCACCAAAATAGTCCGCGTTTCGGAATAAATTTTAAAGCCTCTGACCAATGGGCGTTTTATACCAACTATGGTCGCTCATTTGCCATGAATAGTGGTATGAACCGAAATGGTCAGACTTTTGCTCCTGAAAAAGGCGAAAGCTACGAGGTCGGCACCAAATATAAAGTGAATGACCAAAGTGTGATTAGTCTCGCTCTGTTTAAAATGAAAAAACGAAATGTACTCACAACTGACCCAATCGACAGTAACTTTCAAACCGCAGCAGGCGAAGTGAGTAGTAAAGGAGTTGAATTTGACTTAAATAGCCAAATCACTGACCGCTGGTTCGTCAATGCCAACTATAGCTATACCGATGCTCAAATTGAAAAAGATCAAGACTTGGCAAAAGGTGCACGTCTAAGTAATGTTCCAAAACACCAAGGTGCTGTAAGTACCAATTATGAGTTTCTACAAGAAGGCTCAACAAAAGCAGGTGTAGGTGCCAACCTTACCTATGTGGGTGAACGCAGTGGACATAACCTTGATAATGGCTTTAATTTACCAAGCTATACCCTCGTAAACTTAAATGCTTACTATGCTCCATCTGACCGCTTACGCTATCAACTGAACGTAAACAACCTATTTGATAAAACCTACTATGTCTCAAGCTATAGCGATTTATGGGTTCAGCCGGGTGAGCCACTAAACGCCTCAATCTCGGCACAGTGGAAGTTTTAATTTATCTATAAAATAAAAAAGCCCGAATTATTTTCGGGCTTTTTTATTAGAACATGCCATTTTCATTTACAAGCTGTTCGGGCTGTATTTGTCCGATATCCCAAAGCTCAGCAATTTTTCCATTTTCAAAACGGCAAATATGAACCACAGCCAAAATGGTGGATTTGCCGTTCATTTGCATTTCAAGTTTCGAATGCACGGCGACCAAAGTCCCATCTTCAATGACATGTTGAACATTAAAGACTTTATTGGGATTTTCAGCCGCGCTTTCACGCATCCCTTCCTTCAAAGAAGTCGCATCACCCGCATAATAAGGATTGTGATGCTTGAAGTTAGGCGCAGTGTAATTGCTATAGGCTTCATCGACTTCGCCTGCTGCGGCAAGTTCTAGAAACCGTACCGCAATTTGTTTCTGAGATAAGCTCATGATTATCTCCTACTATTTTTAGACCTTACTGTAACAGGTCATCTTCCTCACTCTCTTCTTCGAAGACATAAGCCATACAGCCCCAACCATCATATTCACCCTGAAATTTTTCAGCGATGCTGGCAAACCATTGTTCCAAGTCAACAATATCTGAATATTCAGGTTCCATATTCACGAAGATGGTAATTACCCATTCATTCGGCTCAACAGAGTCATCTTGGAAAAGAGAAACTTTTTGTTCTTGGTAAAGTAAATAAAGTGCACATTGCTCTGCATTTTTTTGATCATGAAAAGCAATTGAAAATTCAATTTCATGCAGCTCTGTTAAGTCATCCCCATCTTCAACCATTTGCCAAAGTACATTGCCGTTATCGTCATCGGGAAATTGTTCATAGTCGCGATTCATTAGATTGTCCTTGTTGTTGCTCTAATTTGTATTATTCGACATCAAGAATAACCGACTTTTATTGCAGTTTGGATATGTATTCAGTTGCGAATTGCATCAAATTTTAATTTTTTAAAAAGGCACTTGCGATTCAATCACTACATCGGTTCCTTTCAATGGATGTTGAAAAGCCAAATACGCAGCATGTAAGGCCATACGGCTTAAATGAAAACGTTTAGGTTCAGGGTGATACAGCTTATCGCCCATAATCGGATGGCCAATATGCATCATGTGCACACGTAGCTGATGTGAACGCCCTGTGACTGGTTCAAGTAACACTCGAGTTTGATCAGTGTTTTCATCATAGGTGAGAGGCTGAAACAAGGTTTTAGCATGTTTGCCTAATTCAAAATGTACAATTTGTTTTGGGCGATTTTCCCAGTCGGTAATGAGCGGAACTTCAACGCTACCCTCTTGTGCGACTTGGCCTTGCACCAAAGCAATATAATGCTTTTTGACTGTTCTGGCCTGAAACATTTTACTTACCGCGACTTCTGCATCACGGTGCTTGGCAAACATAAGCAAACCCGAGGTTGCCATATCTAAACGATGCGTCACTTTAGCCAAAGGGAACTTTTCCAGTACCCTTAAATAAGCACTGTCATGATGCTCAGGTAACCGGCCCATGACCGACAACAAACCCGCAGGTTTATCAACCACAATCAAATCGTCATCTTCAAATAAAATTGAAAGCGGATCTTGTGGTGGAGTGTAAACAAAGTTGTCGTTTAAAGGCATGGTCGTAGAAACAGCAATGGAGCATGGCGGCAAATCATAAAGAAATTTCAGACCTACCGCAAAACAATCTATAAGCTATCATCATGTTCCACGTGAAACTCGAAAAATCTTTATCGCTTTTTATTCATTTCAGCTAAAAGATCGAGCTGAATTTCTTGAATATGTGCAAGCCTTTCCCACTGATGCGATAAAAGATGATCCATTTTTTCATGCAAATGGCGAATCTCAAGCTCAGCTTTTAAATTAATTTGATAGTCATGTTGAGAGCGCAAACGGTCTTTAGCTTCTTGACGATTTTGACTCATCATAATAATAGGTGCCTGAATTGCGGCTAAACATGACAGCACTAAATTCAGCAAAATAAAAGGATAAGGGTCGACAGGACGGACTACCATCACGACTGTATTTAATACTATCCAACCTGTTAAAAAGATCGCAAAACAAATAAGGAAAGACCAACTTCCACCAAATGATGCAATCTTATCTGCTAACTTTTCTCCAAACGTCCACTTTTGATCAAAATCAGATTCGGTATTTCGGCTAATTAATTCATGGCGTTGCATACTGCCAATCACTTCATTTTCTAAATTCGAGAGTTCACCCTTTTCGGAGCGTAATAATGATTGCACGTATTTAATTCGATAATCTGCCAGATCGGCTCGACAAATAAAACTTGAGTAATTCCAATCTGGATGATCTTGGATAATTTCATCGCTAATCACATTTCGAATGACTTCACCCGAAACCAGATCTTTTAACGGGAAATTCTTTCCGCATACGGCGCATTGGCGACACTGGTTTTTATTCTCCATCTTATTCAGCTCGCAATTATAATAATAAGGATATTATATAAATGATTTCAGGCGACAACATCGTAAATAAAAATAATGCTTTAACCCAATATTTGTAAAGTTGCTGGCACTATTTTTCGATGTGCAGGAATCACCGGAACCATGTAGAGTCTTCCAAGCCAATTTTTAATATGCACCACTGTGGTTACCGTCAGTACTTGAGTCTTTTCATTCTTATAAATAGATAAAGTCACATTTAAATGCTTGTCATCATCTCCAATCACTAACTCATTTTCGGTACGTTGCCGTAAGGTAAAAATTCCAATTCGGTCGCCTGCGACATACTCATTTTCTTTTTTATTCGAATCAATCTGTTTGAAACTTCCTAAGTCTTTAAGCCCAATTTTTGAAGTAATTTTATTACGCATATTCATGCTCCACTCTATCCACGCTGGAGTGTGTTGAAATAGCTTAATAAGTTGCCCAAATACATTCAGGTCTGGCCGACCCAGCACAATACTCCACGAGTCGTGGAAGTAGGCATTGTTCAATTGAGATGAGATTTGACTGTCGCTAGGTAAAGCAGAAAGATAAGGCTTATTCATAAATTATATTCTTGTAAAGTATAGTTTTTATTATAGAGAATTTTTTAGGGTGTCAAGGGAAAACATCTATGGTTTACTTCAACAATCATAACTTTGTAAGTTATAACCTTGTGCCTATAAACTTTTGATCTATAGCGTCCTAAGCCGAATCGAGACCTTTTGGGTGAGTACACACTAACGTTATACGTTTTGGTGCATGCTACTCTTTTCGATCCCTATCACACCCTTGAGATATAGTTTAGCCAGCACCCTGCGGGATTGTTTTTCTAAGAAAAGCGAATTTTTAATATTTTTGGGAATTTTTACGCCATTAGACAAATTTAAAAGAATTTATTCCCATTTACCTATAATTAGTTATATTTAAATTCCACTTTAATTGTATTTTTCGGTTTATTTTACCAATTAAATAACTCTATGATCCTATTAGAAAATAGATAGTAAACATTTCTTCAGTTCGGAAAACACTACTCTAGGTTTTTTATAAATTTGAAATTTTAATAAAAGCTACATCATCCGAAGTATTCAAACCCAACTAACTTCTTTCTGTTTTTCATATTTTTGTCTTGTTCTTTCTGCATTATTTTTAGATTTAATTTTTTCGCTTGAATACATTATAAAAACATATTATAAATTATTTCTAACCAAATGATTGGTTTTTTGGAACTTTATAATGAACAACAATATTATAATTTTTGGTTATGGAACAGGTATTTCCAAAGCCGTAGCACATAAGTTTGGTAAAGAAGGCTATAAAATCGGTTTAGTGGCACGTAATGCTGAAAAACTCGAAAAAGCCATTTTAGAACTTAAGGCACAAGGTATTGAAGCTTACGCTTTTACATGTGATTTAGCGGTTCTTGAAGATATACCAAACCTAATTAAACGCATTAAAGATCAATTAGGAGAGATTAAAAATATTCATTGGAATGCTTTCCATGATATTGAAGGCAATATCTTAAAAACCCCTCCACTAGAGCTTACTAAAAGCTTTCATATTCGTGTTTCGAGCTATATTGCGACGGTACAAGCTTGCTTAGGTGATTTAGAGAAGAACCACGGTAGCATTTTATCGACAAACGGAATTTTTGCTTTCGATGCAGTGGGCATTGACTTAGTTGCCAAAGAATATTCATCGTTAGCAACTACTGCTGCCGCTCAATACAAAGCCACCAACTTACTTGCTCATAGTCTTGCTGACTCAAATGTTTATGTGAGCCAAGTGATTGTAAACGGTTTCGTAGATGGAACCCCTGAAGCGAAGGATAAAACCTACGCGGTACATCCAGAAACAGTTGCAGATCAGTTCTGGTACTTACACCAGCATAAACAAGAAACCGTTTCTCTTTGTGGAGAAGCCATTCAAGCTGCTTAAACTATTTCTGATGAGAGAAAAAGCGTAATCCATTACGCTTTTCTTAACTATTTGAATCTATTCTTTTTCTCACGCCCATATATATTTCATATTTAAATTACCCTTCCCATTTTCTAAAAACCAGACAGGTATTTACCCCACCAAAACCAAAGCTATTACTCATGACTGTTTTGAGTTCGGTTTCTCGGCTCGTTTGAACAATATCGAACTTTTTAGCTTCTTCGCGCAGTTCGGTAATATTAATACTCGGCGCAATAAAGTTATTTTGCAGCATTAAAATAGAATAAATAGCTTCATGTACGCCTGCTGCCCCCAAACTATGCCCAGTCATGGACTTTGTCGAACTGAGCGGCGGGACTTTTTCACTACCAAAAGCTCGCTCTATGGCCAATAGTTCGGGAATGTCCCCTGCCGGCGTTGAAGTGCCATGTGTGTTGATATAGTCGATGGTGTCAGAGCCGTTTTGCTTGGCTTCTGCGAGTGCTAGTTTGATGCAACGTGTCGCGCCTTCACCGCTCGGGGCCACCATATCAACACCATCACTATTGGCAGCGTACCCAACCACTTCTGCTAAAATTTTTGCTCCGCGTTTTTGGGCATGGCTTAAAGACTCTAAAACCACCATGCCACCGCCGCCAGCGATCACAAAGCCGTCGTTATCGACAGAATATGGGCGTGAAGCCGTTTCAGGTGCATCGTTATATTTAGAGCATAAGGCGCCCATTGCATCGAATATTGCCGTTTGGGACCAATGGTCTTCTTCACCGCCACCCGCCAGCATGAGGTCTTGTTTACCACCGGCAATAAGGTGATATGCATAGCCGATTGCGTCGGCTGAAGTCGCGCAGGCACTTGCGATCGATTGAGATACGCCTTTTAAGTTAAAGGCACGCGATAAGTTAGAGCTAATGGTACTGGTGAGGTAGCGTGGTGCTAAATCGGGTGATACTTCGCTTGCGCCTTTTTCTTTTAAGGTATGTAACATGTCGATGATAGATGCTGTTGAAGTGCCACCTGTTCCCCCAATCACGCCATATTTTGGGTTATTGGCAATGTCATTTACCTCAAGCTTGGCGTGTTGTAACGCATCGAGTGCCGAGTTGTAGGCATACATCGCGCAAACGCCCATGTGTTTTTTTAGTTCTGGATTGATATTTTCAAAATTCATTTCGGCAGTGGCGCTCACATGACTTCGAAAGTTTAGTTTTGCATAGACATCGTTATAGCGAATGCCTGAGCGGCCTGCTTTTAAGGACTCGGTTACTGTCTCTAATGTATTTCCAATACAAGAATTAATTCCCATACCTGTGATGACAACTCGTTCCATTCTTATCTCTATAAAAACGACAAAAATAAATCTTAACGATCAAGTTCTTTTTTGGAACTGGCAAAATATTTCTATATTTATTATTTTTTTTCATCGAATATAAATAAAAAGTTAATAATAATTCTGTTATTTTAAAAAACATATTTAGTTTTATTATTAAATCAAAAATATTTTAAATATTAAATTGACGTATTTAAAATCACCGATTATTATCTCGTTGCTGGCCTACATTGCCAGACGGTTTTGACAGACCGTAAGCTCATAGCGGATTGTAGTTCTACTATAATTCGTTAGACCCTTGCGTCCCCTTTTCTTTGCGGTAGGACGGGAGGGGGACGCCCCGTGCGTGCTGGGTCTATGAGCTCCAGTCTGTCAACCCCCTTTCGTTCTACCACCCTAATTAATTCGCGGTAATCTGGTGGTAGGACTCCATTTTTTAAGGAGTTGACCATGACATTTTTTAATCTCGTTTTCTCTGTTTTTTAACTATTTTATTGATTTAAAATTTGGGTTTTTACGCCTTATTTTTTTAAATTTATAAACTAATTTTATTTTAAAATTTTAATTATTTTATTTTCCTGTATTTATAGGAGGATTAACTTTTATTTAAAAATTATTTTAATTCCCCAAGCAATTATATTTTTTATTTTAGTTATACGTATAAATACTCATGAGAATAATATGAAAATTTATAAACCCTTTTTGGCTTTAAGTTTCATAGTCGGTAGCTTAGGTGTGGCAGGTTGTAGCCTTCATGCCCAACAGGAGTTTGAAAAAATTTGTCTGTCAGGTGGGCATAGCGAGGCCAGTTGTGACTGTATTTACCAGCAACTTGAAAAAGCTTATTCCCCGAAAATGATGCAGCGCCTAGAACATGTCAGTTTACAAAGTCCTGTTCTCCCACGGGACTTTGCCCCTACTTTTTTAAGCACCATGCAGCGGTGTGACAAAAGTAGTCTGGGCTAAACGTTGGCTTAGCTCTTTAACTCTGTGTCGCAATGGTGTTGTACTTTAAATCAGCGCAAAAAATTAAAGTCTGTTGTGGCACAGAGGCCAAAGTTGTTTGATTTGCCGATCTAGCATTTTGAAAAATCAGATCAATTTTATAACCAATCAAGTTATGCTGTGCTTACATTCAACTTTTAAACATTTATTAGAATGAACTACACATGGGATGAATTTGAGCAAAGACTTATCACCTATAGAGATGTAAGGATTGATCTGGCAAGAATTTTAGATGCGTATGAGCTTCAAATAAAAGAACTTCTTCAACAAATTCAATTATTAACTTATGAAGATTCTTTGCCTATATTTAAACAGTTATATGAAATACAAGATCATTTAGCTACTGCCAAGTTTCGCTATGACCTCGACTTAAACGAAGCTTTAGATATATTCGTTTATCATTTCGATAGAGATGACAAAGCGCTGATAAGCCAATATTGGTACCAAAAACTCAAGAAAAACAAAGATATTCTTTGGCCTTTACCTCAAGATGAATAGTAGCTTGTACGTTTTATCCTACAAACTTTTAAGGTTTTTGCGGATTGGCGATACCCTACTTTTTTCTTAATATGAAGTCATACAGGAACAGGATGTTCCGGAACATAAAACAACAATAATAGGTTCATGCATCAGGATCGTGAGATACGACAGGAGTCATATCTAGTACCCAAATACGAAAAAGCCCAACAGGATGTTGGGCTTTTTTTATTACTGTTTAAAAATGCTCTGAAAGAAAATTTTCATATTGTTTTATTCACTATATATCTTTGAACTACTTGTTCGAGTGTAATTTCGGAATGAAGACAACCCTTGTTTGCTTCAATAAGTTTTGCAGAAGCAAAATTAGATTTATAACAATGTATATGTAACTCAGTTAGGCCCAGCTTCCATGCCTCCTGAATTGTAAGCTCCAACAATTTTGAACCAAAATTTTGTTTACGCTTAGAAGGACGAATACCTAGCCCAATATGTCCACCACAATATTGAATCTGTTCATTGAGCTTAGGTCTTAAGTTAGATACACCAATAATTTCACTGCCCTCTACTAACCAATACGTAATGTTGGCAACATGGCCTTCATGTAAAAATTTCCCTTTTTCATAGTCACTCAGTTTGTTCAAAAACGCATCAAAATTTCTATGATCAAAATCCATTGTCAAAGGGTAACGTTCTTCGTCAGCTAATTCATTAATGTAGCTGTTATAGCTATCTTTAAATCTTAAATGAGGTTTTACCAACATAACGGTCATTTATTACTCCCAAAAAGTTGTTCTTTTTATAAGCAGAATTTAAAAATAACATAATATTATCAATAACAAATCTTTTTCTTCTCATAGCCCTAAGAGATTACTCATAAAAGAGGCCCTACCTATCCGCTTGTATGTCTCTAGTACAACATTTCCCAAGCCATTCTCTAATGTAAGATTTTTCTTACAAGTTTTTAAGGCTTTTGCGGATTGGCGATGCCCCTCTTTTTTCCTAATATGAAGTCATACAGGAACAGGATGTTCCGGAACATAAAACAACAATAATACGTTCAAGCACCAGGAGCGTGAGATACGACAGGAGTCATATCTAATCACCAAATACAAGAAAGCCCGACAGGATGTCGGGCTTTTTTTATGCTTATTTAAAAATGATATTTAGACGAACCTACAAGGGACTATGCGCCTGTTCTTGCTTTTTATGGCGAATCCAACGCACCACCCAAATAACCGCAATCAGCACCACTATTGCCACAAGTGCAGGCACCAGCATAGCTGAAACCGAAAGTAAGATTGCGCCAATCCACTCCCCTGTTGCGACTACAAAGTTCCCTAAGCCACCTGTGGTTGCAGTTGAAACACCACGTGCAGCAACGGTACTCATTTGCACTACACCAGCCGTACCACCGCCCACAATAATCGCTGCCGCCCAACTCGCAAACTGAGACATTTCTCCACTACTCACCGCCATTGTCGCTAACGTACCCGCAATCATCGCCGCAGGGGTTGCGACTGTGTCTAAGGCGTTATCGACCCACGGAATATAGTAAGCCGCAACTTCACACACCGTTGCCACACCTAAAGCCAAACACACTGATGGCAGAGCTAACCACTCAAAGCCTTTCGATGGCTCAAACCAACCCATCATGGTGGCAATGCTCATGACCAGTAGCGGCACAAACACGCGAAAACCGCAGGCAGCGCTCAGGCCCACGCCAATACATAAACCTAATATTGTTTCCATAACGGTTTCCTTTTTCATGCCCATCACGGGTCTTGTTATGTAAGTCTTATTTTTAAATTAACAAAAAGCCCCATCGGGTGACAGGGCTTTTTGTTAAATGCGAACGCAAATATTATTTCATTCTTAACGTTTAAATTGCGTGCAGTAGCATTTGGTGCAAGGTGGTAAAGGGTCGGTATTAATTTCTAAAAACACTCTATGTCCGCACTGAGCACAGAAATAGAAGCCTGTTCCGGGTTTTTCGCCAGCTGTTACCATGATTACATTCCTATAATCGTATATATATTAAACAGGAATATAACCCACTTAAAGTGAATGTCAATTGTCCATTTCGCCCGATGATGATGGCATAAATGCAAAAAATGTTATTTGTACGATTTATCTTACATAGATTTAGGGATTTAGCGGATTGGCTGTCCCCTGCTTTTTTTCTATGATGAGTTCATACAGGAACAGGATGTTCCGGAACATAAAACAACAATAATAGGTTCATGCATCAGGATCGTGAGATACGACAGGAGTCATATCTAGCAACCAAATACGAAAAAGCCCGACAGGATGTCGGGCTTTTTTTATGGTTTATTGATTATCAGTAATTAGTTAATATTTATGCTGCACAATAGATTATAGGAATTACATTTGCTTCTTTAGCAGCATGAGAAAAAGAAGATAATATCCATAATAACTGAACGATATTTCCTCTAACGGACTGTCCATTTTTTAGTTTATTAAATTCTGTGACCACGTCACTCTTTGAAATAAAACTACAACTCAAGATACAGTTTCTATGCAATTTATGACTTTTTAATAATAAATCTATATCGGACTCAAAATTCAAAACTGGTTTCCGAACTCGATCTATTTGAGTTTGAATACCTTTTCCACTTTTATATTTTTTATTAATTAAAGAATTTGTAAGTTTCTTCATTATTTGATCTTTTGAAAAAAACATATTACCTAGATTTTTTATACCTTGACCAACTACATCATGCAAATTACTCGCTGATGTTGATATATCTCCATGCTTTGAGTGAATAAAACTAATACTCAAATCCGTTAAATTAAATGTTATATGATCTGCCCATTCATCACCTAAATCGTCACAAAATATATAATTCTGATTAGTACAAATATTTTCTACAAAACCAAACATTGAATCAGTATCAAAAGCTGTATGAGAAGTTGTAAATGATCCTTTTTCTGATATAACTTTTTCAATATCTTTTTGTGGTTCCAATATTTCAAGGATACTATCTATTTCTGAGATACCAGATTTATCTTCAAAACAATTATCCATAAAATACATATATTTAGGGTCAAAAAACGTTATACTAAACAGCCCTTTCCTATTAATATATGCTATAAAGTTTTCTACCTTATTATTTTCTTCAATCTTAATTTTTTTTAATAAATTTGTTGAAATAGATAATGTATGCTTATTCTTTCTTATTTTTGATGATTCCAACCCAACAATATTCCAGTCAGTATCAATCTCGTAAACTTTCTCCAGTTCCAATATGAGTTTATCTTTAAATCTATCTGGTATATCAACTATTTTTTTTACTTTTGTTTTTTTACCATTTACAATTTCTTTTCTTACGTGTTCATATTTAATTTTTAAAGTATCGTCTAAAATCCCATCTGTAATTGGATATATATCAATAAGTAATGCAGAAGGCTGTGAAATTTCAAGCACTTCTTTTAGTTGAATTTTTCTTGCAAATAAAGTTAAAAAGTCATTCTGATCGGCTGTTGTGAGCATTTGTATCTGAAAATTAGCCCAATTGACTATATCATCAATAGATTGCCTAGCCGAGGATTCAACCAATCGTCCAGTGCCTGAAATAGATTTTATTTTGCCACTATCTCTAACCTTTATATGGGAAGGAATTGAACGACCTGCTGCATGCGTCGAGAATGTTCCCTTGAGGTTGAATGCTTCATAAGAACGACTACGTACTGCTTTATCAGATACCGTCATATTTCTAAATGCCATTTTTTGGAATTCAGCATTATTTCCTAATAATTTACTTAAATCTTGAGTTTGAATTAACTCAAACTTGTCTTTCAATATCTGTGAAAAATTCGCACAACTTTTACTCATCACAACTAAATAATCATCTAATTCAACTAAAATGATAAAAGCAAATATTCTATCTTCAATCTTATCATCATTAAGAAAATGAACTTGTCTCGTTGTTGGAAAAACCTTAGCTGTTAATTTATATTCAATATTTTCAGTTGTAATTTTTATATCTCGAAAAGCCTCAAGTATAAAATCCGAATCTTGCTCTTGGTTTGAAGTAGCTTCATTCAAAATATCAGAAATAACACTTTCATCCAGACAATTATTCATCTTATAAAACTGTACATTCTTAGTTAATTCTAATCTTTCAGGCATATTTATTCCTTAATTTTATAATAAAACCCCATCATTAAAATAGAGGTTTTTTTAAACAATATCAATATTGTTTAACTAAAGTATTAAGTTCCTTAGCCTTCTAAAAAGTCTTGCGAAAAACGCTGTAATACACCACCTGCTTTATATCCAGAGACTTCTTCTGTATCTAAATACATTCAAGTAGTAGGATCTTGAGACACGACAAGAGTCATATCTAGTGTCCAAATACAAAAAGCCCGACGGGATATCAGGCTTTTTGTATTTCTCATAAATATTTATTATATTAGTATTACCATATTTTAAATCCACTATATTGGTTAATAACTACTAAAGCAAAAAACACCATCGTAAAAAAGAAACAATAATTATTATAGATAATCTTAATTCCATTTTCCCTAAAATTAAAATACCTATTTTCAATTTCAACCAACTTATTTAAGGCTTCACTTTTCTCATCTGCTGACAAATCAGATTGCTCAACTTCATTTTTATATTTTAAGAATACATCTTTAAATGATTTCCCTCCCCCATCTCCCCATAATCCTCCAGCCTCTTCCCACAACTTAGAAGTTGAAAGGTAGTAAAAAAAGAAAAGAACTATTCCTATTAATGCTAATATCTTTATAGAATGTTGGTTATTAGGAATACCTATCCATCCCACAGTTGAAAGAAATAACCATATACTATGTTCATTTAACTTTTTAAAATAATCTCTTACAGCCGTATTTAAAAATTCAATTTTTTCAAAAATGTTTTTATTTAGCATACTTAACCTTTAAAATAAGTTTAATATTAAAAATCTCTTACTATAAATATTTTTATAATTTTTTAGACATTGAGTTATTCATATAAAGTTTTAGCATATCTCATAATATAAGAATTTAATCCATCCCCATTTCTAGCCAGTTGTTTCATATCTTCAACTCGGCTAGCGCCTGCACTTCGATAACTATAAGTATAAATTTTAAAGGTTCTATCAAACTGCACTCTTATATATGTATCACCAATTTCATATGCATGAATTCCAGAATCACCGTCTAAATCTAAATATCTTTCCACTATTATTCTCAATAAAAAACCCCATCATCAAGATAGGGTTTATTTTGAACAATATCAATAATATTTAACTAAAGTATCAAGCCACTTGGCCTTCTAAAAAGTCCTGCGCAAAGCGCTGTAATACACCGCCCGCTTCATATACAGAAACTTCTTCTTCTGTATCTAAACGGCAAGTCACAGGTACTTCAACAATCTCTTCTTTTCCATCCGCTGTGGCACGTTCAATCACTAAAGTTAAAGTTGAACGCGGCGCGATATTACCAATCACGCTATAAAGCTCTGTACCATCTAGCTTCAAAGTCTTGCGGTTTACGCCCGGTTTAAACTCGAGTGGTAACACGCCCATACCCACCAAGTTAGTACGGTGAATACGCTCAAAACCTTCTGCCACAATCGCTTCAACACCTGCAAGGCGTACACCTTTCGCAGCCCAGTCACGGCTTGAACCCTGACCGTAGTCAGCACCCGCAATAATGATTAGCGGCTGCTTACGGTTCATGTAGGTTTCAATTGCTTCCCACATGCGCATCACTTCACCTTCTGGCTCTACACGCGCTTTTGAACCTTGCTTAATGGTACCGTCTGAACGGCGAACCATTTCGTTATAGAGTTTCGGGTTTGCAAATGTTGCACGTTGTGCAGTCAAGTGGTCACCACGGTGCGTTGCGTATGAGTTGAAGTCTTCTTCTGGTACGCCCATTTTGTGAAGATATTCACCCGCAGCCGAGTCCATCAAAATCGCGTTTGAAGGCGACAAGTGGTCGGTAGTGATGTTGTCACCCAAAATTGCAAGCGGACGCATGTTTGCCAAAGTACGTGGTGCAGCCAACGCCCCTTCCCAATATGGTGGACGGCGGATGTAAGTACTTTGCGGACGCCAGTCGTAAAGTGGGCTCTTCGCTTGTTCAACTTCGCCCAAGTCAAACATTGGAATGTAGACTTTACGGAACTGTTCAGGCTTCACGGCTTCTTTAACTAAGGCATCAATTTCAGCATCAGATGGCCAGATGTCTTTGAGGTAAATCGGGTTACCTTCTTTGTCATGACCTAACGCATCTTTTTCGATGTCAAAACGAATCGTACCTGCAATTGCATATGCCACAACAAGCGGAGGAGATGCCAAGAACGCTTGTTTTGCATAAGGATGGATACGGCCATCGAAGTTACGGTTACCAGAGAGTACTGCGGTTGCGTACAAGTCACGGTCAATAATTTCTTGTTGAATAGCTGGATCTAATGCACCAGACATACCGTTACACGTTGTACAAGCGTAAGCCACAATACCAAAACCAAGTTTCTCTAAGTCTTTTAGAACACCTGCTTCTTCAAGGTAAAGTGCAGCCGCTTTTGAACCTGGTGCAAATGAGGTTTTCACCCACGGTTTACGTGTTAGTCCAAGTTCATTTGCTTTACGTGCCAACAAACCTGCCGCCACAGTGTTACGTGGGTTAGAAGTGTTGGTACATGAAGTAATTGCAGCAATAATGATTGCGCCATCTGGCATTAAGCCATCAGAACGGTTTTCAACAACACCCGCAATGCCTTTTTCTTTTAGGTCGCTGGTTGAAACACGTGCATGTGGGTTTGATGGGCCAGCAATGTTACGTGTAACTGTCGATAGATCAAAACGTAGTACACGTGGGTACTCTGCTTTGGTCATTTCAGATGCCCAAAGGCCAATTTCTTTTGCGTACTGTTCAACCAATGCCACTTGAGCATCTTCACGGCCTGTTAGGCGTAAGTAATCGATTGTATTTTGGTCGATGTAGAACATCGCAGCCGTAGCGCCATATTCTGGTGTCATGTTCGAAATGGTGGCACGGTCACCCACAGACATGCTGTCAGCGCCTTCACCAAAGAACTCAAGGTAAGCACCAACCACGCGTTCTTTACGCAAGAACTCAGTTAGAGCCAACACGATATCTGTTGCAGTAATGCCTGCCTGACGTTGACCAACCAACTCAACACCAATAATGTCTGGCAGACGCATCCAAGATGCACGGCCCAACATTACGTTTTCAGCTTCTAAACCACCAACACCCACAGAAATTACGCCCAAAGCGTCTGTATGTGGTGTATGTGAGTCTGTACCGACACATGTGTCTGGGAATGCTACGCCATCACGCGCCTGAATCACCGGAGACATTTTCTCTAGGTTAATCTGGTGCATAATGCCGTTCCCCGCAGGGATCACATCGACATTTTTAAATGCGGTTTTGGTCCACTCAATAAAGTGGAAACGGTCTTCATTACGGCGGTCTTCGACAGCACGGTTTTTTGCAAAAGCGTCTGGGTCAGCACCACCATATTCCACTGCTAAAGAGTGGTCAACAATGAGCTGTGTTGGTACAACTGGGTTAACTTTAGATGGGTCGCCACCCTTCTCAGCAATCGCATCACGCAAACCTGCAAGGTCAACCAATGCAGTTTGACCCAAAATGTCATGACACACCACGCGCGCTGGATACCAAGGAAAGTCCAAGTCCTGACGGCGTTCAATCAACTGCGTTAAATAAGCAGTTAAGTTCTCGGCATCGGCACGGCGTACCAATTGCTCTGCGAGTACTTTAGAGGTGTAAGGCAGTTTTTCGTATGCGCCTGGCTGAATATCTTCAACGGCTTGACGCACGTCGTAATATTCAAGCTGGGTACCTGCCAGCGGTTTACGGTATTTTGTGTTCATTAACCACGCTCCGCCAATGGTTTAAATTCGAGGTTTTCAGGGCCTGTGTAGTTCGCGCTTGGACGAATAATTTTGCCGTCTTGGCGTTGTTCAATCACGTGTGCTGACCAACCTGCTGTACGTGCAATTACAAATAACGGTGTAAACATTGCAGTTGGAACACCCATTAAGTGATAGCTCACCGCACTGAACCAGTCGAGGTTCGGGAACATGTTCTTCACTTCTTTCATTACCGCCTCTAAACGCTCAGCAATGAGGTACATTTTGGTGTTCTCTTGTGCTTGCGCTAAGTCATGCGCCACTTTCTTGATCACTTCGTTACGTGGGTCAGAAACTGTATATACAGGGTGACCAAAACCGATTACGACTTCTTTATTTTCAACACGTTTACGGATGTCAGCTTCTGCTTCATCTGGATTGTCATAACGTTGTTGAATCACGAATGCAACTTCGTTTGCACCGCCATGTTTAGGTCCGCGAAGTGCACCAATACCGCCTGTAATTGCCGAGTACATGTCAGAGCCTGTACCTGCAACCACACGTGATGTAAATGTTGATGCGTTGAATTCGTGCTCAGCATACAAAATCAGAGAGGTATGCATTGCTTGAATCCATTCTTCACATGGTTTTTCGCCATGAAGTAAGTGCAAGAAATGCGCTGCAATTGAGTCATCATCAGTTTCAACTTCAATACGACGACCGTTGTTGCTGAAGTGGTACCAATAAAGCAGCATTGAGCCTAGGCTTGCCATTAATTTATCAGCAATGTCTTTTGCGCCCGCTTCGTTGTGGTCTTCGTGTTCTGGCGTTAAGCAACCTAGTACTGAAACACCCGTACGCATCACGTCCATTGGGTGAGCAGACGGTGGTAATTGTTCAAGTGCAGTTTTAAGTGCTGCTGGTAAGCCACGAAGCGCTTTTAATTTTGCTTTATAGGCTTTGAGTTCAGCTTTGTTTGGTAATTTGCCATGTACGAGCAAGTGAGCAACTTCTTCAAACTGGC
This sequence comes from Acinetobacter sp. AOR41_HL, assembly GCF_027854645.1. NCBI lineage: Bacteria > Pseudomonadati > Pseudomonadota > Gammaproteobacteria > Moraxellales > Moraxellaceae > Acinetobacter > Acinetobacter sp. AOR41_HL. Next base: position 98,490 of record NZ_JAKTHZ010000009.1, read on the forward strand.
TACCCGCTGCAAGGTCAAGAATGTCATAGCCACGATAGTGCAAGTCGTTACCGCTACGTCCTACGGTGCAAAGTGCTGTGTTGCCTGCAACTTGTCCGCTAAGTGCAACTGATTTTTTTGGTTTGAAGCCTGTTGTTGTTTCATTTGAGCTCATAGAATCATCCTTTATATCAACCAGAATTTGTTGTTTGTTCAATTCTTTACTTGAGGTAAAAACACGACAGCGTCTTGCCGAGTTCTCATCCAATTTTTGGATTAACCTGCCGTTCGCCTTACTTTTCACGGATGAAAAGTAAGCAAAAATCCTTGTTGGTCTGACGATATATCCCTATATCGCAGTCCAACGTAGCGGCATCCATGCCGCCCTCACGATAGCCAAGACCATCGCTTCCCCTTCTTTTAAAAGAGGGCTTATTTATTTCTTTTTAGCAAATGCGTTGTCTAAGTAGTCTTCAAACGCGTAGTAGTTAATGCGTTCATATAACTCTTTACGCGTTTGCATAATATCAACCACGTTCTTTTGTGTACCTTCTTTGCGTAAGGTTTCATACACAGTTTCGGCTGCCTTGTTCATAGCACGGAAAGCAGAAAGCGGATAAAGCGCAAGGCTTACATCGGCAGATGCCAACTCTTCAGTGGTAAACAGTGGGGTAGAACCAAACTCTGTGATATTTGCCAAAATTGGTACGCCTGTCTTCTGAGCAAATTGCTTGTACATATCAAGCTCAGTAATTGCTTCAGGGAACAACATGTCTGCACCAGCTTCAATGTAGGCACCCGCACGGTCAATTGCCGCTTGTAAGCCTTCAACTGCTAACGCATCGGTACGCGCCATAATCACGAAGCTGTCATCACCACGCGCATCAACCGCTGCTTTAATACGGTCAACCATTTCTTCTTGAGTCACAATGGCTTTGTTCGGACGGTGACCACAACGTTTTGCACCCACTTGGTCTTCAATGTGCATTGCCGCAGCACCAAACTTGATGAGTGCTTTTGTAGTACGGGCAATGTTAAATGCAGAAGCACCAAAGCCTGTGTCCGCATCGACCAATAATGGAAGATCACATACATCGGTAATACGACGTACGTCGGTCAACACATCATCAAGGTTACTAATTCCCAAATCAGGTAAGCCTAAAGAACCAGCTGCTACACCACCACCTGATAAGTAAATCGCTTTATAACCTGCACGTTTTGCCAAAAGTGCATGATTGGCATTGATGGTTCCAACCACTTGTAATGGCTTTTCTTGGGCTACGGCATCGCGAAATAGCTGACCTGCGGATTGTTTAGCCATTGTTATGTTCTCCTTGTGCTTGTAGCAGTGTTTGCTCAATAATTTTGTAAGAAGCATTGATATGTCGATGCATGAGCAGCTCGGCAAGTTCACCATCGCCTTCTGCAATTGCATCTAAAATACGGATATGTTCGTCCCAAGCTTTGCTTGGTCGATCAGGTGTGTTTGAAAACTGAATTCGGTACATACGGATGAGGTGATAAAGCTCATCACATAGCATTTTTTCTAGGGTTTTATTGCCACTACTTTTGATAATGCAGTAGTGAAAATCGTCCTGCCCTTCTTGCAAGTAATATCCTTTACCTGCTTTAAAGTTTTCATCTTCGGCATGCATACGTAAGACATCACGTAGCGCCAAAATTTGCTTTTTATCAATATGCTGTGCAGCAAGTTTGCAAGCTAAACCTTCTAATGACGCACGAATCTGGTAAAGCTCTTTGAACTGTTGCAAGGATAACGAAACCACGCGCGCACCCACATGTGCAGTACGCTCAACCAAACGTTGCCCTTCAAGCCGATGAATCGCTTCACGCAATGGCCCACGGCTAATGCCATAAGTGCGCGCCAGTTCAGGCTCGGAAATTTTGCTACCTGCCGGAATTTGACCCAAAACAATCGCCGTCTGTATTTGTTTAAATACATGCTCGGTCAGTGTTCTTCCCTGACTTTGTAATGGCTCTGGTGCGAAGGTCAAATCTTGCATATTGTCGACAATTTTTAATCAATTATGGCTTTTATAGCGGTATGAATGAAAAAAATCAAGGTGATTGTTGACACTTTACAGAACGCATCAGGTCAATTTTTATCGTTAGGACTGACATTTCACCTTATATTTAAAGCATTACACCACTTGCTATTTAATATTTATAAAACAGTTAGTTAATATTAATTTACCTATAAATTTATGGCACTTTTTTAGTTGCTTTTCGGCCTCTAATCTTTTGTTTCAAACTTTAGTCTACAACCAATGTATTACAGCAAGATTGTAGACAATCTGCTTGAATGAAAGCATGAGTTAGAAATTAGTTTCTATTTACCGTAATTTCTTTTAAATCTTTTTATCATTTTCAGCCAGAAAATATCGATATTAGTGAAATTATCAGGTGCTTCACGGTAGCTTTATTGATACATTATTGAGCATCGACATAGTTGTGGCGTATTTTTCGAGACAGAAAAAACCCAGCACTATGCATATTGTTGAATGAAAGGACTTTTTTGATGTTTCAACATATCCCCCCATACGCAGGCGATCCAATTCTCTCTTTAATGGAACAGTTCAATGCTGATACTCGTTCTGAAAAAGTAAACTTGAGTATTGGTCTTTATTATAACGAAGACAGCATTGTTCCTCAGTTAGAGACCATTATCGAGGCGCAAAAGCGTATTGAGCCTAAGAACGGTAAAACCAAACTTTATTTGCCAATGGAAGGCTTCAAACCTTACCGTGAAGCAATTCAAGCACTTTTATTCGGTGCAAACAGCCCAGCAGTTAAAGCTGGCCGTGCTGTAACTATCCAAACACTTGGTGGTTCAGGTGCATTAAAAGTTGGTGCGGATTTCTTAAAAACTTATTTCCCAAATTCAGACGTTTGGGTGAGCCAACCAACTTGGGACAACCACGTTGCGATTTTCAATGGCGCTGGCATTAAGACTCATTTCTACCCATATTTCGATGCAGAAACGCGCGGTGTAGATTTTGACGGTATGCTTTCTACACTTAAAACTTTGCCTGAGCAAAGCATTGTGTTGTTGCACCCATGCTGCCATAACCCAACTGGTGCTGACTTAAACCCAGCACAATGGGACCAAGTGATTGCAGTATTAAAAGATCGTAACCTTATTCCTTTCCTAGACATCGCTTACCAAGGTTTTGGTGACGGTATGGAAGAAGATGCGTATGCAATCCGTGCTTTAGACCAAGCAGGTCTAAACTTCATTGTGAGCAACTCGTTCTCTAAAATCTTCTCTTTATATGGCGAGCGTGTTGGCGGCTTAACTTTCGTATGTGACGATGCAGAAGCAGCTCAGTGCACATTCGGTCAGTTAAAAGCGACTGTACGTCGTATTTACTCTAGCCCTCCTACTACAGGTGCTTGGTTAGTTGATGAAGTGTTAAATGACGCTGAACTTAACCAACAATGGCAAGGCGAAGTAAAAGAGATGCGTGAGCGTATTATTAAAATGCGTAGCATCTTGAAAGACGAACTTACTAAAGCATTACCAGACCGTGACTTTAGCTACCTTGTAAACCAAAAAGGTATGTTCAGTTACACAGGTCTAACTGCTGAGCAAGTTGATATCTTGCGTGAAGAATATGCAATCTACTTAGTACGTAGTGGCCGTATTTGTGTAGCAGGCTTAAACATGAAAAATGTTTATACTGTTGCTAAAGCAATGTCTGAAGTGCTTGCTAAATCAGTAGAAGCAGCATAAGGCATTTATTAAAAAAGGCGCTTCGGCGCCTTTTTTTATGTCTCGATATTAAGATTTAGCTTTGCCCCAATATTTCAATTTTGAGGTATGCCCAATCCCCACATTAAAGCTATTGGTTGGGTCAAGTTTTTGATAGAAATTGGCTAATGCAGGTTTGGCAATGTAAAGATGCCCAACATTATGCTCTGCCGGATATTCAGCACGGCGTGCATCGAGTAATTTCCACATTTGATGTTCCATTTCTAACGGGTCATTGCCCTTTTTAAGAATATAGTCCTGATGGAACACATGACAAAAGAAATGCCCATAATAGAGTTTATGGATGATTTTATTTTCCATCTCGGCTGGTAGTTGCTCTACCCATTCGCGGTCATTACGGCGTAGCGCAATATCAAGCGCCACAATATCTTCAACTTCACTACGGTGCGTATCACGATAACGAATTGCCGCCCCCGCAATCGCAAAACGGTGTAAGAACGCCTTTCGACCTTCTTCTTCACTACATACGAAATAGCTGCCTGACTGATGCACTGCAAAATATTCTTTTAAAAACTGCTCGGTCTGTACTTTTGAATTATTTTCAACACGTAAAACCAAATGGTGCTCATAACGATCTCGATATTCGGTCATACGCTTAGGCAAATGACTCGGTAAAAAAAACGTAATCGCCTGTAAAATCTGGTCTGTTAAACCTTTAATTTTAAATTTTTCTAAAAAGCCATCGACTTTATCTTTCATGGCGAAGGCTTTTGGAACATTGGCTGTACCAAATTTTTCAATAAATAAGAAGGTGTCTTTTCCGTACTTTTCACCAATCAAGTAAGCATCACGGTGAATATATTCACCTGCAATCGGTAGACTTGGCAGTGAAGTGAGTAAATAACGGCGAATCGCCGTTAAATCATCAGCATCATTAGTACCAATATAAAAGACATTACTTTCTACTTTTTCATAAGTATCAAGACGTACCGCAAACACACAAACTTTACCTGCCGAACCCGAAGCCTCAAACAAACGTGACGGGTCTGCATTAAAACGAGCAGGCGTATCTTCATCGACCTGAGTCACATCATGCGCATAGCGATGGTCCGATGCCTGTTTTTCACTGTCATCTAAAATATCAACGGCTTGATATTGCTGCTTCTCTAAACGCGTCAAAATCTCTTCGGGAGTCGAGCCTAAATTTACGCCTAAATGGTTCACCATTTCTAATTGACCAGTGGCATTCACCTGAGCATATAAAGCCAGCTCAGTATATGCAGGACCACGGCGTACCAGTGCACCACCAGAGTTATTACACACCCCACCCAGTACTGAAGCCCCAATACACGATGAACCAATGACCGAATGCGGCTCTCGATTATAGCCTTTTAAAATTTGCTCTAAATTATCTAAGGTCGCACCCGGTAAACAAATGACTTGCTTGCCGTCATGGATGACTTGAATACCCTTTAATCGGCGTGTACTCATGACTAAAACAGGACGGTCATAGTCATCGCCATAAGGCGTTGAACCACCAGTGAGTCCTGTATTTGCTGCCTGCATAATGACAATACAATCTGCCTCAATTGCAGCCTGCAACACTTGCCATTGCTCTAGTAAGGTCCCTGGTACAACCACTGCAAGCACTTTTCCCTCACCAAAACGACGACCTTGGCGGTACTGACGCGTACTTTGATCATCGGTCAAAACATAAGAACGCCCTACAATGTTTTGTAAACGTTCGATCACTGCTTGAGGAGAAAATGTTTGCATGATGGTTTCCTTTTGGTCATCCCTACCACATAGTTTTTTAAAAATCAGAAAAGCTCAAGGGAGTTTTTCCATTTAGAACTAATATTTAAAGTAGCTAATTCCATTACTTTTGTTTTGGCAAAAGTAATCAAAACCATTGTCACTTACAGAACCTATTCGCTGTATCCATTTTTCAATTTATATTGCAAAAACAAAACTTTGCTCATACCACGCAGGCTGTAAGTGACGCTTAGCACTAGCAGCTAATCTCTAGGTGTTAGATTTAATTCAAATTGGCTACGCGTTGGCGGCAGGGATGCCGCCGTTTCGATGCGGTAGCAAGGACGTACCGTCATCGAAACAAAGGTTTTTGGTTACTTTTAAAAAAAAGTAACGTCAATTAGCTACTTACATTGAACCTTTTCGGATAAGACTCCGTCGTGCCAATATCATCAAAGTTAATACGAAAATATTAGAGCTTCATCGCCTGTACTAAACAATCCGCATTAATATCCGAAATCGACTTAGCACCCGTGAGCGTCATCGCAACACGCATTTCTTTATCAATTAAATCAAGCAAGTTTGAAACCCCTTGCCCACCTGCTGCGGCCAAGGCATACACAAACGCACGGCCAAGTAATACTGTATCGGCACCGAGCGCCAACATACGCACCACATCTAAACCATTACGAATGCCTGAGTCAGCCAAAATTGCTAGGTCACCTTTGACGGCATCGGCAATTGCAGGCAATGCACGAGCAGATGACATCACGCCATCTAACTGACGACCACCATGGTTCGACACCACAATACCATCTGCACCGAACCGCACAGCATCTTTGGCATCTTCAGGGTCTAAAATGCCTTTAATCACCATTGGACCATCCCAAAACTCACGAATCCACTCAAGGTCTTTCCATGAAATAGATGGATCAAAGTTCGAGCCTAACCAGCCGATATAGTCTTCAAGCCCAGTTGGTTTACCTAAATATTTAGAAATATTTCCCAAGTCATGCGGGCGCCCCATTAAACCCACATTCCATGACCAATGTGGATGAAATACTGACTGCATATAACGGCGCATCGCAGCATTTGGCCCACTCATACCCGAATGAGCATCACGGTAACGCGCCCCTGGCACAGGCATATCTACAGTAAACACCAGTGTTGAACAGCCTGCCGCTTTTGCACGCTCCAAAGCATTACGCATAAAACCACGGTCACGTAACACATAAAGCTGGAACCACATCGGACGGTTAATTGCAGGTGCAACTTCTTCAATCGGACACACTGAAACCGTTGAAAGCGTAAATGGAATACCCTTTTTATCAGCAGCCATCGCGGCCTGCACTTCACCACGGCGCGCATACATACCTGTTAAGCCTACAGGCGCCAAGGCAACCGGCATCGACAATGTTTCATTAAACAGTTTTGTCTCTAAACTTAACGTTGACATGTCATTGAGCACACGTTGACGCAATGCAATTTCTGACAAATCTTGTACGTTACGCTTTAAGGTATATTCCGCATACGCTCCACCATCAATGTAGTGAAATAAAAATGGAGGTAAGCGACGCTGTGCAGCCGCACGATAATCATTGCCAGAAGATATAATCATTTTGAATCAACTCTATTTAAACGGTTTGCACGTTTCTGGCGAGCTTCGTCTTCATCCAGAGAACGCACATGATTAATCACAAATTCAATATGACCGCAGACAGCTTGGCGTGCGGCCTCGGGATCTTTACGATCAATAGCATCCATTACCTGAAAGTGCTGCTCGCTGAGTAAGTCACCATTTACGGGGTCGTTATAAACTTTCTTACGCCCTAACAAGACGTTGTATTGCAGTAAATCAAACAGGCTTCGCATCATTTGAATCAGCACCACATTGTGAGAGGCTTCAGCAATTGCTAAGTGAAATTCTGCATCGGCCACCGCAGCCTGCGCTGAGTCTCCCGCATTTTGGTGGCGGCTAATTTCATTAAAATAATGATGAATTTTGGCGCGATCTTCTGGGGTCGAACGTAACGCGGCATACCATGCCGTGCCACCTTCAAGTAATAACCGCGCCTCTTGCACATCAAAACGGTATAACGGATCTTCTTCAATCAAGTTACTAATTGGGTTCACAATAAGTTGCTGTGGCCACTGTTCAGGTAACTGCTGAATATAAGTCCCATCGCCACGGCGGCTACTGAGCACCCCTTGACTATTGAGCTGTTGAATTGCTTCACGCAAAGACGGACGAGAAACTCCCAAGCTAGTTGCAAGCTGGCGTTCGGCAGGCAAACGGTCACCTTTTTTCATGTGCCGCTCTTCAATTAATGCCTGCAATTTCATGACCACTTGATCGGAGATTCTCATCACGTTTCCTTCACTGGAGTTACGGAATCATCCACGGAACCAGATAAGCCTGAACCGTAATAATGATGCCAACAAAGACAGTGAATATGATGCTATGTTTTACCGTGAAACGGAACAAGTCAGACTCTTTTCCAACTAAGCCTACTGCGGCACACGCAATAGCAATCGACTGCGGGGAAATCATCTTACCAGTCACACCACCGCTGGTATTGGCAGCAACCAATAACACTTCCGGAATACCAATTTGCTGTGCTGTAGTTGCCTGTAGTGCCGAGAACAAGGCATTTGAAGAGGTGTCTGAACCTGTAAGGAACACACCAAGCCACCCCAAAAATGGTGAGAAGAAAGTAAACGCATGCCCTGTATGTGCTAGAGCTAAAGCTAAAGTTGCAGATAAACCTGAATAGTTCGCAATAAAAGCAAATGCCAACACCATACCAATCGAGTAAATCGGTGTTTTCAACTCATTAAGTGTTTCACCAAAGGTTGTTACAGCCTCACTTGCTTTCATTTTTAAGAAAATAGCAGTGATGATTGCAGCAATAAAAATTGCCGTACCTGTTGCAGAGAACCAGTCAAACTTATAAATCGCCTCGTATGGTTTCATCTCTGCCACAATCGGCGGCATTTTTTCGACCAATTTATGCAAGTACGGCACTTCAAGTTTAAAAATCCAGTGTTCAAGAGCACCATCTTTTGCAAATAATGCTTTAAATGGCTTAACACTCCAGATGGTTACTATGACCGTTAAAATAGCAAATGGAGACCACGCCTTAGCAATTTTCCCAATACTGTAACGTTGAACCGTAGTAGGTTGCTGAGTCAACGTTTGACCAGCTTCAGGTTCAAAACGGAAAATATGTTTTGGTTGCCAAACGCGGAACAGCAAAGTTAAGCTCACCAATGACGCAATTGCAGCGGTAATGTCTGGTAATTCAGGGCCAATAAAGTTAGATGTAAGATATTGGGCAATCGCAAACGAACCACCACCAACGACTACCGCAGGCCAAGTTTCTTTAACACCACGCCAGCCATCCATAATCGCCATAATCCAGAACAGCACAATCAGCGTTAAAAACGGCAACTGACGCCCCACCATCTGGCTAATTTCCATAGTGTCTACACCCGACACCTGCCCAGCCACAATAATTGGAATACCCATTGCACCGAACGCAACTGGTGCTGTATTTACGATCAAACATAAACCAGCAGCATAAAGTGGTTTAAAGCCTAAACCGACAAGTAGTGCAGCGGTAATTGCAACAGGAGCACCAAAGCCCGCCGCCCCCTCAAGGAAAGTACCAAATGCAAAACCAACCAGTAACATTTGCAGACGTTGGTCTTCAGTAATCGACAAAATACTTGAACGGATAACTTCAAACTGGCCTGTTTTTACCGAAATCTTGTATAGAAACACTGCCCCGATAATGATCCACGAAATTGGCCATAGACCATAGAAGAAACCATAGATAATGGATGCGAAGGCCATTTGACCCGGCATTTGATAGAAAAAGAGAGCAATCAATAATGCAATAATGACTGTGCCCGTACCCGCGATACTGCCTTTTAAACGAAAAACAGCCAATGCCAAAAAGAAGAAAATAATCGGGATTAACGCAACCGCACTGGACAGCCAAATATTATTTAAAGGGTCATAAAGTTGTTGCCACATATTGAGCATTGTCATCTCCTTGAAATGCCGGGGCGAATTTTTTTACCTTAAACTTTTAAACATTCAACACAATTGGTATGACCAATTAAAATTTAAGTGCAAATGTTATTCCTTAAACCGCAGATCGCATCATAAACACAGATATCGGCAAGATCAACAATTAAATAATCACCATAATTGGTATGACCAATAGTATTAAGTAAAATCAAGTAATTTTTAATTTATAAATTTATTTATTAGACTAAAGTCGTAAAAATACTTTCTTATAAACTTAAATATGAACTACAAAAATGGAATGAAAAATTTGAATATAAAACTATAAACATATCTGATTCATGATCTATGTATAATGTGCACACAACTCAAACCACATGTATTGAATTGAATAATGACTACTTTAACGTGTTTTAAAGCTTATGATATCCGAGGCAAGCTCGGCACCGAATTGAATGAAGAAATCGCCTATAAAATTGGCCGCGCTTACGGACAAATCTATAAACCAAAGACTGTGGTTGTAGGATGTGATATTCGTCTAAGCAGTGAAGCCTTAAAGCAAGCGACCATCCGCGGGTTAAATGATGCGGGAGTGGACGTTCTTGATTTGGGCATGACGGGGACTGAAGAAGTTTACTTTGCTGCTTTCCATCTCGATGTACAAGGTGGTATAGAAGTTACTGCAAGTCATAATCCAATGGACTATAACGGTATGAAATTGGTTCGCGAAAATGCTCGTCCAATTAGTGCCGATACTGGTTTAAAAGAAATTCAGGCTTTAGCAGAAACTAATAACTTTGAAGAAGTTAGCCAAAAAGGTACAACGCAAAGCTATAACATTTTGCCTGAGTTCGTTGATCACTTAATTACTTATATTGAACCTGCAAAAATCCGTCCATTAAAGTTAGTGGTAAACGCTGGTAATGGTGCAGCTGGTCATGTGATTGATGCTATTGAAGAAAAATTTAAAGCGCTTAACGTACCAGTTGAATTTATTAAAATTCACCATGAAGCAGATGGTACGTTCCCAAATGGCATCCCTAACCCAATTTTAATTGAAAACCGTGACAGTACTCGAAATGCTGTTCTTGAGCATAAAGCGGATATGGGAATTGCTTGGGACGGCGACTTTGACCGCTGTTTCTTGTTTGATGAAAAAGGTCAGTTTATTGAAGGCTACTATATTGTGGGTCTATTGGCTCAAGCTTTCTTGATTAAACAATCAGGCGAGAAAATTGTGCATGACCCACGTTTAGTGTGGAACACGTTTGATATCGTAGATGAATACAAAGGTGTTGCTGTACAGTCAAAATCTGGTCACGCGTTCATTAAAGACGTTATGCGTGAACACAATGCCGTATATGGCGGGGAAATGAGTGCTCATCATTATTTCCGTGATTTTGCTTACTGTGACAGTGGTATGATTCCTTGGCTACTCACCATTGCCCTACTTTCTGAAACAGGACAATCTCTCTCAACACTCGTTGAAAATATGATTGCCAAGTTCCCTTGTAGTGGTGAAATCAACTTTAAAGTAGCCGATACGCAAACTACGATTCAAAAGATTTTCGACTTCTATGCCGATCAAAATCCACAAATTGATCGTACCGATGGTGTAAGTCTCGACTTTGGTACATGGCGTTTTAATGTCCGTGCTTCAAACACCGAGCCTTTACTACGTCTCAACATTGAAAGCCGTGCAGACCGTCAAGCTCAGCCAATGCAGCACTATGTAGATGAATTGACGGGTTTAATTCAGTCTTAATAGAGTTCATCTCAAAGAGATGGGACATTATTGTTCCATCTCTTTTTGCGTATTCTGCATAATTTTATAAGTATGATTATGTCCATCTAATACATCCTTATTTAGATTTTCATAACCTTTTAACAGCGCTTTCTTATCAAAATTACACGTTGGATTTTCATTGATAAATTTTTGGTGAATGGCACTATAACAACTCGAAACATCATCAACAAATTGATAGTAATCTGATAAAGGTAACCCTGCTAACTTTAATAGTTTTGGAGCAACGAAACTTGCGGCAATATAAGGTTGCTTCAAAGGCTTCTTATCTAATTTATAATTGCTCCATACCACAAAAGGTGTCTGATAATTTTTTAAGTTAGTTCGCTCAGGATCATCTTTAAAAAATCCATAACTTTCATAAACTTCTTGTAGATTTGGCAAATGATCACCAAAAGCAATTAAAATTGTTGGTCGATCTACTGTCTTTAAATATTCAGCGAACTCTTTTAACTTTTGGTTAGCACGCGCAGTTCCAGCAGTATAAGTACTTAACTTTTGCTTTTCAGTCTCAGACAGCTCTTTGTTAAATTTATAATTTTGCTTACCAAAACGATCATCGTTATACATAGGATGATTTTCAACAGTAATCGCATAAATAAATTTTGGCTGTTGCTCGTTCTCTTCTAAAGTAGATTTAATCGAATCAAAAATAAGATCATCTGTGGCCCATCCTCCTAAATTAAAGACTGTAGACCGATCTTTTTGGGCAATCATATTTTCAAGTGATATAAATTTATCAAACCCCAATGCTGGATATACCTTATTGCGATTATAGTAATAACCATAGTTATTATGCATTGCAATTGTTTGATAACCAATTGAATTTAAATAATAAGGTAATGCATAAATTGGCTTTTTCAGCTTAGAAACATATAACAACTCATTTGGGAAAAAAGTTGTATTAAGGCTCGTAAGGACTTCAAATTCAACATTCGCAGTACCTCCTCCAAAAGAAGGAGACAGTAAATTAGAGACCTGATTTTGATGAACAAAAGATAGTAAGTCTTTTGGTAAACCACTATCTAAATGATGAGAATCCCAAAAGGATTCTTCCATCACGATAACAATGTTCGGATATTCCTTCTCATTGTTGTCTAAAGATTGAACCAAATGATGTTCCTGTAAAATCTGCTGTATCTCTTGCTCAGATACTTTACGGTTAGGTAATAAAACACTGGTTACATTATCCAATACCTTAGATACGTAAAAAGTCACAAACCCGTAATCTTGAATTTTTCGATAGTCGCCAATCCAGTCATTTCTCGTATTTGGAAATTCTTGTAAACTGGCACAAATCATAGGTTTATTTTCTGAAAAACACGCCCCTGTAGGATTTTTAATAAGATTTAAGTAAATTAAGCCACTACCAAGCAATCCAAAAATAATAATATTAGGAACATAGGTATGAAAAGTAGCTTTACTTTCTTTACGTATAGCGATAAGCAGTACAATAAGAAAGAAAATAATCAGCATAAAAAAGATGAGCTGTAAGTGCCAAGGAGTCGCTTTCATAGCCTCAGGAAGTAAAAAAATATCTTCAGGGCTTAAATTACTAAATAGATATTGTTGCTTCTTCTTATTAATAAAATTTAAAAATATAACGAATAATTGGCTTAAAAAAAGAGCCGTATACTTACGACCAACTACAATAAAAAATAGTTGAATTACGGCATAGTTAAATAGAATTGAAAAAATAGCTTTTTCTGAAATCAAATAGCTATAAAACTTATGCCAAGTCAGGTTCATATCCCATGCAACATATACACCGACACAGGTGGATAAAAAGGCAATAAAGATAAACAACAATTGCTGACGGAGAAAAACCATGACGACAAAAAAGAGGCTAACAGGATTGAGGCGAATACTAGCATGAAAGTAATCACTACAACTGTAGCCTCTTTTTAGAAAAGAGCTTTATCTCAATTCAAGAAAGGTAGGTAATTGATATTTAGAAAAATTAAATAATCAATTTTTTAAATCTTACTCTAGTGTTATCTGAAATTTTATCCATCAACTTTTTCTAATAAAATTTTAATTAATCCACGCGTTGAAGCATCAAGTGTTGAAAGATCGTTTTGAGCACCATTTAAAATCGGAAGTAGTTGATCGGCGATCTGTTTACCTTTTTCTACACCCCATTGATCAAACGGGTTAATATTCCAGATTACAGATTGAACAAATACTTTATGCTCATATAAAGCAATCAACATCCCTAAACTATAGGGATTTAGTTCTTTTAAAAGTAATGTTGAACTTGGCTGGTTTCCTTCATATTGCTTATGAATAGGCAAGTTCTCTAGTTCTTTCGTATCTAGTGCTTCATTACCAAAAGCTAATAACCGTGATTGTGCCAAACAGTTTGATAATGCAAGATGATGCTGTTCAATCAATGCCTCAGCATTTTCTACATAAGTAAAATGATCTGCATTATAACGTTGTACAGGGGCAATAAAATCACAACTTACTGCCTGAGTTCCTTGATGAAGTAACTGATAAAATGCATGTTGAGCATTTGGTCCCACTTCACCCCATACAATTGGGCAAGTATCTAATTCGACTTTCTGTCCATCTCGCTGTACAGATTTACCATTAGACTCCATTTCAAGCTGTTGTAAATAGGCAGCGAAATATTTTAAACGGCCGTCATAAGGCAATACAGCATGGGTCTGAATATTTAAAAAATTATTATTCCAGATCCCTAATAATGCCATAAGTACAGGAATATTCTGCTCAAAATTTGTATTTTGGAAATGCTCATCAACAGCATGAGCACCAGCTAAAAGTTGTTGGAAGCCTTCTATACCAATAGTCAATGCGATAGGCAAACCAATACAAGACCAAAGAGAATAACGTCCACCAACCCAATCCCAAAGTAATAATTGATTTTCCGATGCAATTCCCCACTCTGACATTTTCTCAGCTTTTGTTGAAACACCAATGAAATGGCTTTTTACTACCCGTTCATGCTTTCCTAATGCTTTTTCAAGCCACTGACGAACTGTTTGAGCATTTGATAAGGTATCAATAGTACCAAATGACTTCGACGAAATAATAAATAAAGTCGTTTCTGGACGTAGTTGATGCAGGAGGTCGGATAATTGACTACCATCCATAGTCGAAACGAAATGTACATTAAGTGGTTTAGTAGTTTTTACTTTGAAATCACATAATGCATGGGTCACCATTTGCGGCCCCAAATCTGATCCACCTACTCCAATATTCACAACATCCTGAATGACTTCGCCTGTAGCGCCACGATATTGTCCAGCATGTATTTTCTCAACCAACGCGTACATACGCTTCAATTGAACATGAACTTGTTTAGTTAATTCTGGAAATTTAGAATATTCTGATGGTAAGCGTAAAGCCCAGTGCATGGCTGCACGCTGTTCGGTACAGTTGACTTTATCTTGAGAAAATAAGCGTTCAATCCAGTGCGTCAATTGTTTAGATTTTGCTAAAGATACTAACTGTTCTAAAACATTTTTATTGACACGGTGCTTACTATAATCAAAAACCAGTTGATCGAACTTTACAGAGTATTGCTGAAATCGATCAGTCTCTGATGCAAACAATTCTTTTATATGTAGATTCGAATTTTTCTCAACCAAAGAATGAAGCTGAGCGATAGGCGAAACCAACTCTTTAGGAAACTTTTCGATAGATTTATTCATAATCGACCTACCCCTTCATAAGCAAAACCTTTAGATTTGACATATGCTGGATCATAAATATTACGCCCATCCAAAATAAGTGGATGTAGCATTAATTGTTGTAAATGGTTAAAGTTAGGACTCCAATATTGCTTCCATGCTGTAACTAAGCATAGTGCATGCGCTCCTTCCGCTGCTTCGTATCGATCAGCACATAAAACCAGATCTTCACGGCTACCATATATGCTTGCGATTTCCTCAAGAGCTTGGGGATCATGTAATCGAACCTTCACACCTTGGGCCCATAAAGCAGCCAATAAAATATGAATAGGAGAGTTGTGCGTACTTGAGGTATTCTCTTTAAAAGAAGCACCCCAAATTGCGACAGTTTTTCCACTCAAGTCACAATGATAATAATTCCACAACTTACGGAATAAAATTTCTTTTTGTTGTTCATTAATAGCCCAAACTTGTTCTAAAAGACGACTTTTCACACCCGTTTCGGAAACAGTACTGGAAAGTGTTAAAATATCATGTGAAAAATTTTCACCACCAAACCCAACTCCTGCCGACAAGTAAGCTGCACCAATACGTGTGTCAGCAGCAATACCATGCTTTACATTCGCAATATCTATACCCAACTTCTCTGCAACTAGAGCAAGGTCATTCATATAACTAATTCTAGTTGCTAACATGCCTGAAATGCTGAGCTTAGTAAATTCGGCATCTAAAATCGGCATGAATAAATATTGATAGCTAAAACGGAAGAATGGACGCAATAACTCTTGCATCGTATCTTGAGCAGAATTCGATTCAACTCCAACAATGACATGCTTGACGTTAAGTACGCTATTAATCGCATTTCCTTCCTGAATCACGTCAGGGAAATAGACCCATTCGTCTTTAGGTAAATGATTTTTTAATTTAGCGGTACCATGTAAACCAAAAGTTGAGCCATTCACCATTAGTCTCGGATGAACAATTGGGCGTTCACTTAGTTTTTCAACTGTTTTTAAAGCAAGTTCTATTTGTGTTGGACTAAAACAAAATAAATAAACTTCAATATCTAAAGGAATTTGAGAAAAGGGACTTTCTATTAAAAAACCAGCTTTCCTTTGTTTATTTAAATAATTATTAACTTCTTGATCTTGATATGAAAGTACAGATATATTTTCCTCACAGGTGACACTAGTACACCAATAAATCTGATTACCATATTCAGCTAATAACGCTGCCATTACACCAGCATGTAAGGTGATTCCAAACACTGCGATTTTCATTGCACACCTGTTTTTAATATTCTATAGAATTCTCTTCTTTTTATATGAAGAGAATATATTGCTTAACTTATACATTCATTAAATCTTACAAATGTTTAAGTAGAGCCACAAAATTTTATAATTTAAGGTCTTGGATTAACTTCTTGAAATCATTTCCCAACTTAGGATGCTCAATACCATAGTGAAGTACAGCTTTTAAATAACCAAGTTTACTACCACAGTCAAAAGTTTCTCCACGCATACGATAAGCTTCAACCCGATCAGTTTGTTGCAACATCGCAATTGCATCTGTTAATTGAATTTCACTGCTTGCACCTTTAGGAATATTTTCTAAAAGCTGCATAATTTTTGCAGGTAATACATAACGACCAACAACAGAAAGATTTGAAGGGGCAGACCCAATCGATGGCTTTTCAATAATATCCTGTATAGCTATACTTTCACCTACATCTGGTGTTCTCGTGACATCAACAATGCCATATTGATCTACCAAATGATCAGGTATTGCTTCTACCATAATTTGTGCAGCTTGGCTCTCAGCATAACGAGCCACCATTTGCGATAAATCATTTTTTTCTGAATTATCTTTAACTAATACATCTGGTAACAATACCGCAAAATCATCATTGCCGATTACACTTTTTGCGCATAAAACAGCATGCCCTAGCCCTAACGGCTGAGGTTGACGCACACTAACAATGCTTACATTTGAAGGCAAAATATTAGTAATTTCTTTAATTAAATCAAATTTCTGTTTTTGTTTTAATATTGTTTCCAACTCAAAATCATGATCAAAATAATCCTCAATAGCAACTTTAGCAGAATGTGTTACAAAAATAATTTGCTCGATACCAGCTTCGACTGCCTCACGAACTACATATTCAATAGCAGGGCGATCAACTACTGTAACCATTTCCTTAGGAATTGACTTACTTGCGGGTAAAAAACGTGTACCTAAACCAGCAACTGGTAAAACTGCTTTTTTGATCATATGACTAACTTTATAACTAACGATTAATATTGTACTTCATCTTTTTTTGGCGAACCCGAAAAACGGCTTGCTCCCACTAACTGGTCTGGTGCATTAATACCTTCTTTTTTCAACATGACCTGTACAGTTTTTAGCATGATCTTAAAGTCTAACCAGATATTATGTTGTTCAACATATTCAACATCTAATTCAAACTTTTCTTCCCAACTCAAGTTATTACGACCGCTCACTTGGGCAAGACCAGTCATACCTGGTCTAACCTCATGACGACGCATCTGTCTTGGAGTATAATGCTGCATAAAATCAGCCAGTTGGGGACGAGGTCCTACAATGCTCATATCCCCTTTTAATACATTGATAAGTTGAGGCATTTCATCTAAAGTAGTAGAGCGCAATTTTTGTCCAAAAGGAGTAATTCTTTCTTCATCTGGCAAAATATTTCCATCCTGATCAACTCCATCTTTCATAGAACGGAATTTAATCATTTTGAATAATTTACCATCTTTGCCTGGACGCTCTTGTAAGAAAAAAACAGGAGAACCTAGATTTTTCCGAACTTTATAAACTACTATCAGAAAAACAGGCATTAGAATAAGTAAGGCAAATAGGGCAATAAAAATATCTAAAAGCCTCTTTAACATATTAATATACCTACAATTTTCATTTTAAATTACGTTATACACGAAACTGGTTTAAACATTTTTTATTAAGCTTGCTACGGCCAACGTCATAAACCCAACCCCACTTATTGAAGTATTGTATAGCACTTTTCAGATGGGCTTTAAGTAATAGTTTGTTTTTGTATGATGCTTGTTCGTGAACATGTATTATTTGAGCATGTGGGTAATATACAGCGCCATATGTTTCAGCACAACGCCTTGATAAATCCACATCCTCCATGTACATAAAGAATCTCTCATCAAAGCCATTAAGCTTCAATAGTGCGTCTGATCTGAACAGCATAAAGCAACCAGAAAGATAAGGAACAAAAACTGGTTTTTGAATTGAATAACCTTTCAATAGATATTGCTGATCTAAGCTAACTGCCCATTTTTTAGAAAATCTTCGAGCAAAAAGGTTGAATGGGGTTGGTAAAAGGCGTGCACCAAACTGATTTTCACCATTAGTATAAACAATCTTTGGAAGGAATAATCCCTCATTACGTTGACTTGCAAACTCAACCAAATTGTCAAATTCTGATTCTTGAAACATAATATCAGGATTACATATTAAGAAGAAATCACAATCAGTAGCATATCTATTTATCGCTTGATTATGGCCATATCCAAAACCGAAATTTCCTTCTGATTTCAAATAAATAATCTTCTCATGTTCAAATGTAGATGCCCAATCACTTTCATGGTTATCAACCAAAATAATTTTTTTGATTTTAGATACTGCAAATAAGCTATCCAGTGTTGCTTTCAATTCATTAAATGTGTGTTTATATAGAACTAATGAACAAAAGACATTAACTTCTCTTTTCATAATACACTCCATCACGAATAGCTCTAATCAAAGCAAAAAAGTTCTCTTTACGTTGACTGTTAATTGTAATAATAATTATTAATTGAACTATTAAAGAAAAAACAATATCTCTGTAAGCGAATATCTTTGGAATATAATCTAATTTTAATAAATAAAAATTATTTCTAATAATATAGTATCTTCGGAATGGCGAATGTAAAGCGATTTTTTTACCAAAAAAATTTAACACTTTATCTCCAATAGTATGCCTCATCACAACCTTATTTGAAATAAATATTTTAAAACCTCTATCTAATGCTCTAAAACACCATTCTGTATCGACTGCATCAATAAAAAATTTATCTTTCATTGGACCGATTACTTTTAAAGCCTCTACAATAATAAAGCTTCCTGAAGATATCACAAGTGAAACAGAAATAGGTTCTTCTATATTTTGCAATGAAACTCTTTCTCTAAAACCATATTTATTAATACGCAAAGCATTATAGTAAAAATCATATTCATCATTATAGAAACGTGGACTAATACATGCTACTTTTTGTGAATTCAATTCTTTATAGCTACTAAGCATAAGATCAACAAAATTATCCTCAACATTAGAATCTTGATCAAATAAAATAATATATTCATATTTATTTTTTATAGCCTTTTGAATACCAATATTTTGAGCATAAGCAATACCATAGTTTTTATCTAACCTATGCAGCTCAAAACAAGCATTAAAATTAATTTCATGTGCATTCTTTGAATAGTTATCAACTATAAATATATCCGTTTTCTGCTGATTTAGGCTAGAAACTAATTTACCCAATCTCTCTATTGATGGATTAAAAGTAACTACTATAGAAAGTACTTTATTCATATCACTAAATATTCTCAATTAAATTAAATGAACTATACATAAATACTCCCCCTACCAGAAAAAGTAGTAAATAATAAATCTGATGAATATTGATATAGCATTTATATTTTAAAGGAAATAAAAATACTAAAATATCTATATAACCAAACAAAGAGGCCAATCTCAAACCAATAGCACTATTAAACACAAAAGCTGCTTGTATACACATTGCTATAATAAAAATAGAAGTTAATATTCTATCAATTTTAGAAAAACTTTTATAACCTTTAAATAAAAGAAAAAGAACAAAAGATTTAAAAAGAAAATAAAACTGAAAAATACTATAAGCTTTGACTTGATCAGTTCCTTCAGAACTACTGCCCAAATATACATTTAGTCTATTCAACCATCCAAAATACTCAAGCAGAGTTTGAAATATGGATGAAAAAAACTGTCCAAATATTATACTTACCACTAAGGTATATAATAAAATAAGTAAAGATTTATCTGATGAAATACGCTTATAAAGCAAGTAAAGTGGTAAAAAAATTACTGATGAAAAATGGATAAAACAAGATGACAGCAATAAAAATATTTTAAATTTTGAAATTTTTCCGTCATTAATAAAATTAAGAAAGATTAATGTATTAATACCTATTGCTATACTAGCTCTTACTTGAGTATAATCATGTAAAATTAAATATCGCGAGAAAATCAAATACAAAAATATAGGAATTAAAAATTTCTGAACATTATTGTTTGCTATAAATATTTTTAAAGAAATTGATAAAAAAATAATAAAAAAATAATTGAAAAAATCTCCACTTCCAAAAAGAAAGTTAAAAAATTTAGCAGTTAACCAAAAAAAGGGATCAGGATAACTTAAGACATCTATAAAAGAGATATTACTTAATGAATTAAAATAAGAAGTATAAACCTCATAATCTAGACTTATTTTTGAAATATTTGATGCACCAAAATATGCTAAAAAAGTAGTAAGAATGATAAAAATTAAAAATTTACTTCTAAAAATTATCATAAATAATGTTGTAAAAAGGTATACTAGACCTGGTATAAATATTAGCATAAACCTTGACACACCTAAAAATAAGTTACTATATTTCATTCTATAGGTAAGCTTAGCTTACCCGTAAAATAACTAATAGTCTATAATTCAAAAAGATATAAATCTTTTCCTTAAGTAAATAAAATTTAAATAACTTTAAAATCTCATAATTTTTTCCAACTCTAACCGCAAATTAAAATTATTAGCAGTTCGTATCTGCTCAACAATTTGAATATTTTTTATACTCTTGCAACTCGATAAATGAGAGTCAACTAGATCTTCTAACTTGAGATATTCATAACCATAGTCAGAGAAATCTCCTATCTCAGAGGAGAGAACAATTGGTTTAATACCGTAATTTAAATATTCAACTATTTTGGTGGGACAAGCTACTCTATTTACCACTATATCATCTCTAAGAATAAAGCCATAATGACATTTTTTATAATAAGATTCTAGTTCTTCTGGTTTAACAGACTTAACTATAACTTTATTAGAATTAATACCATATTCCGATATTCTTTTACAAAATCTATCCAATTCGCCTGTTAAAATTGTAAATTTTACATCTTTAGATAAATTTTTTCTTATTGAGTTGAGCATTAAGTCAATATTTTGCCATACCTGCATATTACCACTATAAATAATTTCTACTTTATCAGTGATAATATTTAACTCATCTATGTTACATTTTTTAACATGACTAGGTAGTATTGCATATACAATATATTTACAAGAACTATTTGGATATTTTTTTTGATAATATTTTTTCATTTGGTTTGTTACTGCTATACAAATATTTACTTTTTTAAATAAAATTTTCTCTATAACTGAGAAAATAGCAGCATATTTCATTTTATTTTGTAACTTCAACTCTTCTGGTACAGCCCCATGTAAGTCTAAAATATAAAACTTACGAATAAAATTTATAAATAAAATTAAATTTAAAGCGTTATAAATTGATTGTATATATACCAATGAACAGCCTTTAAAAAGTTTAAAAATATAGAGAAAATGCAAGAAAAAATTACAGCTAACTTCAGTTCTTAAACCATGCTTTATAACTTTCTTTTTAAAATTTCTAAAAAGACTTGTACTTAAATATACTCTTTCCTCATTTAAATAATATTGATCGATATTTTCAACACGTTGAAAAAAACCATCTCTATATTCCTCAGGAGACTGTGGATATTTACTTAAAAATAGAATCACTTCACTAATCTCTTTATTAGTACTCAACATAAGTATTTTACTATTCTTGCACAAGCTCTACCATCACCATAAGGATTATGAGCTTTAGCCATTTTCTCATATTCGATTTTACTATCAATTAATTTTTGTGCTTCTTTGATTAATATATTTTTATCTGTTCCAACCAACCTAACTGTCTCAGCCTCGACTGCTTCCGGTCGTTCTGTTGTATCTCTCATAACTAAAACAGGCTTACCTAAAGAAGGCGCCTCTTCTTGAATACCACCACTATCAGTAATAATAAAATATGACTCATTCATCATATAAATAAATTCTTCGTACTGAAGTGGATCAATCAAATATACATTCGTCAAATCAGAAAGAATCTCGTTTACTGGTTTTTGCACATTTGGATTTAAATGTACTGGATAAACAATATCAATATCTGGATTGTTCTTTGCTAACTCTTTTAATCCTTCACAAATATTGATGAAGCCTTGACCAAAATTTTCACGTCTATGCCCAGTGACCAAAATAATTTTTCTTTCTTCATCTAGCTGATATTGTTTAGAAATTTTAGATTTTATTTTTTCTTTTAGTGTCGGTTGATTTTCAATTCGCTGTAAAACATACATTAAAGCATCTATAACCGTATTACCAGTAACATAGATATCTTGCTGTTTTTTTCCTTCTTTTAAGAGGTTTTCTTCACTTTGCTGAGTTGGAGCAAAATGGTAATTGGCTAAAATACCTGTTAACTGCCTATTGCCTTCTTCTGGCCAAGGCGAATAAATATCATTTGTTCTTAAGCCTGCTTCTACATGCCCTACTTTAATCTTTGCATAAAAGGCCGCTAAGCTAGCAGATAAAGTAGTAGTTGTATCGCCATGTACCAAAACAACATCTGGTTCGAAATCATTTAATACAGATTTCATTCCTATTAATACATTTGAAGTAATATCATATAAATCTTGCCCAGGTTTCATAATATTTAAATCATAATCTGGCTTTATATCAAATATTTCTAATACTTGGTCTAACATTTGTCTATGTTGAGCGGTTACACATACTTTAGTTTCAAAATTATTAGTATCTTTTTGAAACTCTTTCACTAAAGGCGCCATTTTAATAGCTTCAGGACGTGTTCCAAACACAATTAATATTTTTTTCATAATTTCAACCTAAAAATAAGTCCTAACATAGATAATGTTAAAAGAATTTCACCAAATATCATTGAAAATAATATACCATCAATCATAAAGTGAGGAATTAGAACAATATTCAATATTACTGTAGCTGAGGCAGCAGCTACAAATGAATATGTGTACACTTTATCTTTCCTCATTGCGGTTAGATATTGAATACCAATAATATTATTAATTACACCAAAAAATAACCAAATCATCATTACAGCCAAAACATAGCTATAATTAATAAACTCTATTCCATAGATTAAATTAACGATAGGCTTAGATAATAAAGCAACTATTAAACTCAGTATTAATGCAATTCCACCCACTATAGTAAATATTTTTTTAATATATGGCTTTGCTAGATTCTCTTGATTAACTTTAGTGCAACTTATTGGATATAGAGCCTGGGTCACAGGTGTAAATAATCCAACTATAGCTCTAAAAAGCTTTTCAGATGCTGAATAATAACCAACAATAGTATTATTTGATACAAAAGATAAGATAATTGTACCTGAAGAAGTCAATAAATTACTTAGTGCAGAGGTTAAAAATAAGTGCACTCCACCTTTTAAATGGGAGGTCACCACATTAAATTTTTGTACACTAAATTTAATATTAAATTTTTTATAGATTAAATATAAAGAGTAACCACCTGCCAATATTGCGCCTAAAGAGGTCAATAAAGGTACTAAATAATAATCAGAAGCTTGTTTTACAAATATAAAAATTGCTATTGCGAATAGAGTCTTAGTTACTATATTAATTATTGTAATATATTTCATTTTTTCTACCCCCTGAAAAAACCATATAGGGAATAGGACCTGACCTAATACTGTTCCAAAAGTTAAAAAATAGAGTTCTGGATCTGAACTAAACTTATCAAAAAAAGAAACCAATACTATAAGTATTACAAAGGATATAGCTAAAAGAAAAAATTTAACAATCATTACACTACTAAAAATCTCATTTAACTTCTCATTATTTTCTTTATGTACTGCCACCTCTCTCGTTGCTGTAAAATTAAAACCATAATCAGTTAATACTATAAAATAACTAATTATGGCTGTTGCAAAAGCTAATGTACCAAACTTTTCTGCACCCAATATACGTACAAGATAAGGTAAAGTAAGTAATGGTAAAATATAGTTAAGCCCCTGTAATGTTGCTAGTGAAATAAAGTTCCCTAGAAATCTTTTATTTTCAGGGTTAGCTATCAATTTATTTAACTTAGCAAACAATTTACAGGCTCTTTTAGAATATATAAATAAATTTAATGATTAATTAATCAAATAACTTTGCATCTTCTAACTTCGATGCAACTTTATCTTTATCACTTACTAAAACTTGACCAATATTATTTATAGGCCAATCAATTGCGATAGATGGATCATTCCAAACAATCGCTCCTTCACTTTCTTTATTATAATAGTTCGTAGTTTTATATAAAAATTGTGTATTATCTTCTAAAGCAACAAAACCATGTGCAAATCCAGCTGGAATCCAAAATTGTTTATGATTTTCCCCAGTTAGTTCAATACCAACCCATTGACCAAAAGTTGGAGAACTTTTGCGAATATCAACAGCAACATCCCAAGCTTTACCCTGTACAACTCGAACTAACTTACCTTGCGCATATGGGTTAAGCTGATAATGCAATCCTCTTAAAACACCTTTTTGAGATAAAGAATGATTGTCTTGAACGAATTGAGGAATATCTAATCCACGTTCGTCTAACGCTTCCTCAAAAGCTTTTTGGTTAAAACTTTCCATAAACCAGCCACGGTCATCACCAAAAACTTTAGGCTCTAAAATTAAAAGACCCTGAATCTTTGTTTCAATTACATTCATTCTTTTATCTCTATACTTTGAAATATTTACAATTCACTATAAGTTACTACGAGAACATTAATTTTTTTGATGTTCAGCATGTAATTTAAATAAATATTGACCATAGCCTGTTTTCTTAAAGAAGTTTGCACGTTTAAGAAGTTGCTCTTCATCAATCCAACTATTGTTAAATGCAATTTCTTCTAAACAAGCAATTTTTAAACCTTGACGATGCTCTACAGTTTGAACAAACTGACTCGCTTCAAGCAATGAATCATGCGTACCTGTATCTAACCATGCAAATCCACGCCCTAACAACTCAACATTCAACTCTTCTTGTTGGAGATAAACATTATTTACGTCGGTAATTTCTAACTCACCTCGATGTGAAGGTTTAATATTTTTCGCAATATCAACTACTTTATTGTCATAGAAATAAAGACCTGTAACAGCATAATGTGATTTTGGATGTTCAGGCTTTTCTTCAATACTTAAAGCTTTTCCATTTTCATCAAAATCAACAACTCCGAAACGCTCTGGATCATTTACATAATAACCAAATACAGTTGCACCAGTCGTTTTTTCAGTTGCTCGCTTTAGCTGAGTTCCGAAACTTTGGCCATAGAAAATGTTATCACCTAGAATTAAGCAAACATTATCTTCACCTATAAATTCTTCACCCAAGATAAATGCCTGAGCTAAACCATCAGGAGATGGCTGTATTTTATAAGAAAGCTTTAAACCAATTTCTTCACCA
The DNA here is from genome assembly GCF_027854645.1 of Acinetobacter sp. AOR41_HL. Taxonomy (NCBI): domain Bacteria; kingdom Pseudomonadati; phylum Pseudomonadota; class Gammaproteobacteria; order Moraxellales; family Moraxellaceae; genus Acinetobacter; species Acinetobacter sp. AOR41_HL. The sequence continues at coordinate 124,084 of NZ_JAKTHZ010000009.1, forward strand.
GTACCTAAAAGCTTTTCATAATTAGGTAGGTCTTCAGGAGTAGAAATAATTAAAATCTCGTTAATTCCTGCCAACATCAATACAGACAATGGATAATAAATCATTGGCTTATCATAAATTGGCAATAATTGTTTTGATGTACCCATTGTGATTGGGTATAAACGAGTTCCTGAACCACCAGCAAGAATAATACCTTTACGTTTTACTTGGCTCATTAAATAATTTCCTCTAAAACTTGTGCTACACCTAACTTCCAATTCGGTAGGTGTATTTTAAAATTTGCTTGTAGTTTATTTGTATTTAAACGGGAATTTAAAGGTCGTTTAGCTGGAGTAGGGTATGCAGTCGTTTCAATTGCATTTACTTTTTGAATTGCTAAAGATTGTCCTTTTTGTTTAGCTAGCTCAAAAACAAATTGCGCATAGTCGAACCACGAGCATTCACCAGCAGCAGCCAAATGATAATGCCCTAATAAATCTTTTTGTTGCTGAGCACCCAGTAATGAATAATACTTTAATGCTTGTGCTGTCACATCCGCAATAAGAGCAGCCCCTGTCGGCGCACCAATCTGGTCATGAATAATACTTAGCTCTTCACGATTTGACGCTAATTTCAACATCGTTTTTATAAAGTTATTACCATGTGAACCATAGACCCAACATGTTCTGAAGTTGATAAAAGCACAGCTACTTTGCTCAAGTGCAATTTCACCCAGACGCTTCGTATTTCCATACAAATTTACTGGATCCGTTAAGTCACTCTCAGACCATGCTTTTGTTCCTTCACCATTGAAAACATAATCCGTTGAATAATGAACGAGTAAAATATGATGAATCTGACAAAGTTCAGCTAGATTTTTGACAGCGAGATGATTAATTAAATCAGCATTTTCTTGATCTGATTCAGCTTTATCAACCGCGGTATATGCAGCTGCATTTACAATTATATTTGGCTGAACTTTTTCAATAGTCTGTTTAATTTGATCAAAATTAGCCAAATCACCACTTAAACCATCTAAACTTGTAGAACGATCAAGTGCAATCACTTCACCAAGCGGTTGCAGAGCACGCTGTAACTCCCAACCGACTTGTCCATTTTTTCCGAGCAATAATATTTTCATGGTTACCACTCAAAAATTAGGCTTTTTTTGCCTGATATTGTTGTTGTACCCAGTTTTTATATTCACCGCTTTGTACGTTTTCAACCCATTCTTGGTTGTTTAAGTACCATTCAACAGTTTTACGCAGGCCTGTTTCAAAACTTTCTTCTGGCACCCAACCTAAATCTTCTTTAATTTTCGTTGCATCAATTGCATAGCGCAGGTCATGACCAGGGCGATCTTTAACATAAGTAATTAAATCAGCATAATGGGCCACGCCTTCAGGTTTATTTGGCGCAAGCTCTTCGAGCAACTGGCAAATTGATTTTACAACATCAATATTTTTTTGTTCATTATGACCGCCAATATTATAAGTTTCACCCACTGTAGCTTCAGTAACAACTTTATAAAGTGCACGCGCATGATCTTCAACATATAGCCAATCACGAATTTGGTCACCTTTACCATAAATTGGTAAAGCTTTCCCTTTTAATGCATTCAATATCACTAAAGGAATTAATTTTTCTGGGAAGTGATATGGACCATAGTTATTAGAACAATTCGTAATTACTACTGGCAAACCATAAGTACGATTCCAAGCACGTACTAGATGATCTGAACTCGCCTTACTTGCAGAATATGGAGAACTTGGCGCATAAGATGTCGTTTCATGAAATAAATCATCTGTCCCTTCAAGATCACCATACACTTCATCGGTTGAGATATGATGAAAACGAAACGCTGTTTTTTTATCGTCACTTAAATTATTCCAATAATGACGTGCAGCTTCTAATAATTGATATGTGCCAATAATGTTGGTTTCAATGAATGCAGCAGACCCCGTAATTGATCGATCTACGTGTGATTCTGCTGCTAAATGCATAACTAAGTCTGGCTGAAACTCTTTAAATAAAACATCCAAGGCTTTACGGTCACAGATATCAGTTTGAGAAAATTGATATCTTGAATTTTGGTCAACTTCTTTAAGTGATTCTAGATTTCCTGCATATGTCAATTTATCAACATTAAGAACATCATTATTAGTATTTTTGATAATATGACGAACAACAGCAGAACCAATAAAACCTGCTCCACCTGTAACTAAAATTTTCATAAAATTCCTATGTTAGTAATCTTTACAGTCGAATATCACTTTGTTCTTTATTTAAAACATATTTTAAATCGTATAAAACATGTTTTTCTTTGCCTAACGAAACAAGTTCCTGTGTAGACATTTTTTTAAACTGGTCATGTGCAACCGCAATTACGATAGCGTCATACCGACCTTGTTTTAATTCCATAATTGGAGCTAACCCATACTCTGCTTCAACCTCAGCACTATCTACCCAAGGATCATAGATATCAAGATCTAAATCGTATTCTTTTAGTGCTTTAACCATATCTACAATCTTGGTGTTACGGATATCTGGACAGTTTTCTTTAAAACTTAAACCTAAAATTAATATACGTGCCCCGACAACTTGGATACGTTTCTTTACCATTTCTTTGATCAATTGGGTTGCAACGTATTCTCCCATACGATCATTTAAACGACGAGCTGCTAAAATTATCTCAGGATGTAAACCAATTGACTCTGCTTTATGCGTTAAGTAGTACGGATCAACACCAATACAGTGCCCACCGACCAAACCTGGCCTAAAATTTAAAAAATTCCATTTTGTGCCTGCTGCTTTAAGTACATCTTCAGTATCAATACCCATTTTATTAAAAATAAGAGCCAATTCATTGATCAATGCAATGTTGACATCTCTTTGTGTATTTTCGATGACTTTTGCAGCCTCTGCCACTTTAATAGTTGGTGCTTTGTGTGTACCTACTTCAATAATCAAGTTATAAACTTGATCAACATAATCAGCTACTAATGGTGTTGAACCTGATGTAATTTTTAAGATATTAGTGACACGTCGTTGTTTATCACCAGGGTTAATACGCTCTGGGCTGTAACCTACAAAAAAATCTTGATTGAACTTTAAACCTGAATATTTTTCTAATTCAGGAATACACACCTCTTCTGTAGCACCTGGATAAACTGTTGATTCATAAACGACAATATCGCCTTTTTTTAAAACTTCCGCAATACTTTGCGATGCTTTTATAAGAGGAGTCAAATCTGGTTGTTTAAAGTTATCTATTGGTGTCGGCACTGTTACAATAAAGAAGTTTGAATCCTGTAAGTCTTGAATATGTGCTGTATACGACAAATGCTGTACGTATTTTAACTCATCGGAAGTGACTTCTAATGTATGGTCATATCCGTTTTTTAATTCCAATATCCGATTTTCATTTATATCAAATCCGATTGTAGGTTTATGTTTACCAAATTCAACTGCCAAAGGTAATCCAACATACCCTAAGCCGATAACTGCTATTTTTAGTTGTTCAAGTTGAAACATATATAAAACCTAACCATTTAATTTTAAATGGAGAAACATCATGGATACGACCTACTACGTTAATATAGCAGACTTTAAACAAAATTTTCTCGAAATATACAATCACTGCTCGGCAAATAAAGTATGATTTGGGTTAATTATAGACTACAATCCAATGTCTTCATGCAAAGTATCATTGGATTACAAACAATAAAGGGTTTGAATGTGAAGCATCAAAGCACATTATTATTTTTAGCCATTTCACTTTCGTTTACAGGATGTGCAGTCACCTCAGGCTTACAAACTTACGACCTACCAGAACAAGGTACTTTTAAAACAGAACAAGGAGCAGAAGTTTCTGTCGTTCAACTCACCCAAAATAATATTCCAAAAATTAGTTCTGAGGCTTTGCGTCCACAAGGAAATATAAGCGCCTTATTTAATACTCCTTTTTATCAATATCGCTTAAGTCCTGGAGATGTATTATCTATTCAACTTTGGGCTTATCCTGAAATTACTCCTCCGATTCAAGGTGCCTCTACTGATATCAAAGCATTTGGATATCCTATTGATTCTACAGGGAATGTACAACTACCACTTGTAGGTCAGGTTCATATTGCTGGGAAAACACTGGCTGAAACCAATAAATATTTACGAAGTCAATTTGCTAAATATTTAAAAACACCTGATGTTGTAGTTCGAGTATTGTCATACCAAGCTAAGCGCTATTTTGTTAATGGTCAGGTTATGAAAAGTGGACAATATACTTTAGATGATCAACCAATTAGTATCTATACAGCCCTAAGTATGGCGGGCGGTGTAAATCAAGAGTCCGGTGACAATACTGACATACAACTCATTCGTAATGGTGAAGTTTATAATTTAAATATTGTTGCACTTGAGAAACAGGGGTATTCACTACACAAGTTATTAGTTCAACCTAATGATACAATCTATGTAAATACTAAACAAAATCAAAAACTCTATGTTATGGGTGAGTCTAATAAAAGTTCAGCAATTCCATTACGAGATCAGGGAATGACCTTAAGTGATGTATTGGGCGAGAGTGAAGGTGTTAATCCATACTCGGCAAGTGCAGCTCGTATTTATGTCATGCGTACAGATTTACAAACAAAAAAATCAACAATTTATCAGCTCAATTTGAGTAGTATTGGTAACCTTGCATTATCTAATCAATTCCAAATGCAAAAAAATGATATTGTTTATATTGATGCAACTGGTTTAACACGTTGGCAACGTATTATGAACCAGATTGTACCATTCTCAAGTGCACTTTATACCTTTGATCAATTAGGTAAAAACTAGAATGCAGTTACAAAATATCTTAGTAGTCTGTGTAGGTAATATTTGCCGCAGTCCAATGGCAGAATACTTTTTAAAGGCCCAACATCCTACGTTAAATATCTCATCTGCTGGTATTTCAGCCCTAGTAGGTCATACTGCAGATGACAAAGCGATTCATTGTATGGATCAATTCAATATTGATATGAGACCACACGTGGCTCGTCAGCTCAGTGCTGAATTGATTAAACAAAATGATTTGATTTTAGTAATGAGCAATAATCAGCAAAAGCATATTGAACAAACTTGGCCATTTGCTAAGGGTAAAATTTTTAGGCTTGGCCATTGGCAGGGACAAAATATACCTGACCCCTATCAGCATGACCAAGCTTTTTTTGATCAGACTTGCCGCAACATTCAAAGCTATGTGCAAGATTGGCGCACTCAATTATAATTGTATATTAGTTGTAAATTTATGAACCAAAACTCTAAAACTAGCGAAGATAGCATCGATTTAAAAGAGTTATTCTTTTCATTGATTGCACAGTGGAAAATCATAGCATGCTGCGTGGTCTTAAGTTTAATTTGTGCCTTGCTATACTTACGGATAACACCAGATACTTATTCTGTAGATGCAATGGTACAAGTTGAGGACAGTAAAGGCGCTGCCTCTGCTGCTTTGCTTGGTGACCTTTCTAAAGTTAGTGGAGGTCTATCTCAAAAATCACCAGCTGATCCAGAAATAGAGATTCTTCGTTCTAGAATGGTTTTAGGACAAGTCATCCGGAACCTTAATCTTGATATTAACGTCAAAGATAACCAATCAGGATTGATCGATAAGTTAATTTCACAAGATAAGAGTAGACTTGAGTATCGTCATGAATCTATACTGTACAATAATCAAAATAATAATTTGATTATACGAGAACTTAAAGTACCTGAATATTATTTAGATAAACCCTTAAAGTTAGAGTTCAAAGGTGCACATCAATTTACTTTAACGTACAAAGATCAAGTTGTATTTAATGGTCAATTAAACAAGAAAAATATACTAAATACAGATAGAGGTCTTTGGCAGGTACAACTTAATGCTCAAGGTAATCTGAAAGAACAAAGCTACAGTTTAACTAAGCTAGCTCTCCCAACAGCTGTTAAAAATTTTAATGATATCTATAGTGTTGCTGAAAAAGGTAAATTGACTGGTGTTATTGGTTTGAATTATCTAGGCCAAGATCCTGAGCACATTACACAAGTACTTAATAATGTTTTAAATGTTTATCATCAACAAAATATTGAGAGAAAGTCGTTAGAAACAAAACAGACTTTAGCTTTCCTTGAAAAACAATTACCAGACCTTAGAAAACAGTTAGAAGATTCTGAGATCAAATTTAACCAGTTCCGTGAAAAGTACAAAACGGTAGATGTTAATGCTGAATCTGAATTATTACTTAAACAAAATATTGATTTAGAAAAGCTTAAAATTGAATTACAACAGAAACAAGCTGAGCTTTCTGCTAAATATACTAATGATCATCCATTAATCTTGCAAATTGATGCACAAATTACAGAGATTAATAAAAAGATTGCTGATCTTAATAATCGTTTAACTCAACTTCCTGAGACCCAACGTTTATATTTACAACTATATCGTGATGTAAAGGTCAATACTGAGCTATATACATCATTACTCAACTCATACCAGCAACTCAAAATCGCTAATGCGGGTGAGATTGGTAATGTTCGTATTATTGATACTGCTGTAGAACCTGTTAAGCCTATTAAACCTAAAAAATTGATTGTTCTAATACTTTCTATTTTTGTTGGTGGTTTTATTGGTGTATTAATTGCATTATTACGCAATATGATGCGTAGTGGAGTTAATGATTCAACTCAAATTGAAAATGAATTAGATCTGCCAGTTTATGCGACCGTACCTCGTTCTCCTATTCAAGAGACTCGTATGAGTATTTTGAAAAAGAAAAAGAGTATTCCTATTTTAGCAGTTAAAAGTAGTGATGATATTGCGATTGAAAGTTTACGTAGTATTCGTACTGCCATTCACTTCGCTTTAACCTCAGCAAAAAATAATATTATTATGATTGCCGGCCCATCTCCAGAAGTTGGTAAATCTTTTATTTCAACGAACTTAGCAACTATTTTTGCACAAGGAAATAAACGCGTATTATTGATTGATGCTGATATGCGCCGTGGTTATATGCATAAATACTTCGATGTTGACGTAAAACCTGGTCTTTCTGAATTACTAAGTGGCCAAGCTGACTTGACACAAGTTTTACATAAAACGCAAGTTGCGAATCTCGACGTGATTACCCGTGGTAAGAGTCCAACGAATCCTTCAGAAATGTTGAGCTCTACACAGTTCAAAGACTTACTAGAGAAGTTCCAAACGCAATATGACCATATCATTATTGATACTCCACCAGTGCTTGCGGTAACTGACGGCATTATTATTTCTCAATACACTGGTGTGAACTTAATTGTTGCTCGTTATGCTAAGTCTCACATGAAAGAGCTTGAATTAACAGTTAATCGCTTTGAACAAGCTGGTGTTAAAGTGAATGGCTTTATTCTTAACGATATTCAACGCTCTAGTGGCGGTGGTTATGGCTATAACTACGCTTATGCCTATAAAGCACAAAAAGAAGATTAATTAAAAGTTTTCTTAAAAAGCCGGGTCAAATGATCCGGTTTTTTATTTGATTTTTTAAGTTTCGCCAAATTAAAACTAACTAAAATATATAAAAAAACCACTCGTTTTTTTTGTTAAACATTCTATGCTTAAGTCGAAGCATGCTAAGATCGAAGCAGCCTTTTAGACTCAAATGATTATTTTTGGAACCTTTTATGAGTAAAGCCTTACCCATTGCTGTCGCTGTAGTTTTAGGCGGTGCTGCACTTGTACCTGTATATTATGCAACTCAACATCCGACCACAGAAGTCGGACGTAAAGCAGACAAAAATGCTTCTCCAATTCAAAAAATCAGTTATGTTCTTGGTTATGAAGTTGCGCAACAAACTCCTCCAGAATTGGACACTAAGGCCTTTGTTCAAGGGATCCATGATGCTCGTGGCAAGCAACCAAGTGCTTATACTCAAGAAGATTTAAAAGCAGCTGTTGCAGCTTATGAAAAAGAGTTACAACAAAAAATGCAGCATCAAGATAAACCAGAGCACGAGGGTACAGCCTCTGAATCTGCAGACGCACAGTTCCTTGCAGAAAACAAAACTAAAGCTGGAGTAAAAACTACAGCATCAGGCTTGCAATATATCATTACGAAAGAAGGTACTGGTAAACAGCCAACAGCTCAGTCAGTTGTTAAAGTACATTATGAAGGTCGTTTAATTAACGGTCAGGTTTTTGATAGTTCTTATAAGCGTGGTCAGCCAGTTGAGTTCCCTCTTAATCAGGTCATTCCAGGTTGGACTGAAGGTCTTCAACTCATGAAAGAAGGCGGAAAAGCGACTTTCTTTATCCCATCAAACCTTGCATACGGTCCACAAGAACTTCCAGGGATCCCAGCAAACAGTACACTGATTTTTGATGTTGAACTCATTTCAGTGAAATAATAACAATCTAGGAGAGTCATTATACTCTCCTGTTTTTTTGGAAAATGGCATGAAAAAAATCAGTTTGGTTATTGCTGCATCAACAATGAGTTTATCTGTTATTGCCGCGACACCTGTAACAAATAAAAGCCCAGCAAAAGATCAGTTTAGTTATAGTTATGGCTATTTAATGGGTCGTAATAATACTGATGCATTAACAGATTTAAATCTTGATATCTTTTATCAAGGCCTTCAAGAAGGTGCACAGAAAAAAACTGCACGCCTGACAGACGAAGAAATGGCTAAAGCAATTAATGAGTATAAGAAAACTTTGGAAGCTAAACAGCTCGTTGAGTTTCAAAAACTAGGGCAACAAAATGCTCAGGCTGGTGCTGCTTTTCTCGCTGAAAATGCGAAGAAATCTGGTGTGATTACAACTAAATCGGGTTTGCAATATCAGGTATTAAAAGAAGGCTCTGGTAAAATACCTAAAGCTACTTCTCGCGTAAAAGTCAACTATGAAGGTCGTTTACTTGACGGGACTGTTTTTGATAGCTCAATTGCACGCAATCATCCTGTAGATTTCCAATTAAATCAGGTTATTGCCGGCTGGACAGAAGGCTTACAAACAATGAAAGAAGGTGGTAAAACCCGTTTCTTCATTCCAGCTAAACTTGCTTATGGTGAAGTAGGTGCTGGTGATAGTATCGGTCCAAATAGTACGTTAATTTTTGATATTGAATTGCTACAAGTTTTGCCAAAGTAATCCTCTAAAATATAAAAAAAGCGATCTAAATTGATCGCTTTTTATTTTAGTGTTTTAAATCTCTTGGTCTAAAGCCACTAATCAATAAGCCAATTAAGTAAGCGATTACGCCTACTACGCATAGACCTGCGACCTCAGCAATGCGGATCCATTGAGAAAGCTCGCCGTTATACCAATTTAACCCAAACCAAAGCGCTGCGATCATGGCAAGGTTTGCCAATCCATATTGAAGAATCAGTTTTTTCCAATGTGAGCCGAATCGAAAAATATTACGCTTATGTAGATAGAAGTAGAGCAAACCAGCATTTACCAAAGCTGAACCAGAAGATGCCAACGCAAGCGCCATATGTTCAGCCTGCCAATGGATGAGTTTAAAGAATCCAATAAATACAACGTTTAAAATAGCATTTGCGGCAACAGACATTAAACCCACACGAACTGGTGTTTTAGTATCTTGCTGAGCATAGAAACCTGGTGCAAATACCTTAATTAACATAAAGGAAATTACACCAGCACTCATACATTGCAATGCAAGTGCAGTCATTTGAGTATCATGTAGGTCAAACTCACCACGTTGGAATAGAGCCTGAATAATCGGTGTAGAAAGCATAAATAAAGCAATACTTGCTGGTAATCCCACCAATACAATAACTTTTGCTGCCCAGTCGATCATACCGCGGAACTTTTCTTGATCTTGCTCAGCATGGCGTGCTGAAAGCGAAGGTAAAATCACTGTACCAATCGCAACACCAATTAAACCTAAAGGTAGTTCTGTCATACGCTCAGCACTATAGAGCCAAGATACCGAACCATCTTGCATGAAAGATGCCCAAATTGTATTTAACAACAGGTTAATCTGAGTTACAGATACGCCAAATAATGCAGGAAGCATTAATTTTAAAATACGTTCTACACCCTCGTGTTTAAAATCAACTTTAGGCGGAATTAGGAGGTTTTTACGCCATAACTCAGGAATTTGTACAGCTAACTGTAAAATACCCGCTGCTACAACTGACCATCCTAATGCTTTAATTGGCTCAGCCATATATGGCGTAAGCCACCATGCACCAGCAATCATTGCTACATTGAGCAATACAGGTGAAAAAGCTGGGGAAGCAAAAGAACCATAACTGTTTAAGATACTGCTAGCAAAAGCAGTCAATGACATAAACATTAAATATGGAATAGTCAGACGGAACATACTGACTGCTAAATCGAACTTTTCAGGGTCATTATGGAAGCCCGGCGCATACATATAGATGATTGCTGGTGCTAACACCATAGCCACAAAAGTGAGTAAGGTCATGACCGTGAGTAAGCAACCAAATACCCGACTAATCAGGATTTGAACTTCAGCATGTGCTCGGCCTGTTTTATATTCGGTTAGTACCGGAATAAAAGCCTGAGAAAAAGCTCCTTCGGCAAACAATCGTCGAAAGAAATTAGGAATACGAAAAGCCACAACGAAGGTATCGAAATCTTTACCCGCACCAAACACGTTGAGCAATACGACATCTCGTACCAACCCCAACACACGTGACAACATCGTCATCGCACTGACAATAAAAGTCGATCGCCATAATGCCATCGTACTCACCTAAAGCTATATATTCGAAAGTCGCTATTGTAATGAAACTAGAAAATCTTTTCGTTGTGAAATGATGAATGAACTCAAGTTTTTTTCTGTGTTAACAGTTGTCTAAAATGCTGCCATTTAAAATAAGGTCCTGGATCGGTTTTTCGGCCCGGTGCAATGTCTGAATGCCCTGCAATATGATTCTTAATTTCAGGGTAAGCTTGGCGAATGGCCCTAACCACATCTGTTAGTACGTCGTACTGTATCTCTTCAAAAGGTAAATCATCACTTCCTTCAAGCTCAATACCAATTGAATAATCATTGCATTCAACTTTGGCTAAATAGCTCGAACGCCCTGCGTGCCAAGCACGATCATTAAAATTAACAAACTGTAGGACCTCACCTGTTCGTAAGATTAACAGGTGCGTAGAGACCTGCATACCTTCAATAGTCTGAAAATAGGGATGTACGGACCAATCTAACTTATTTTGGAAAAACTGCTCAATGTATCCGCCTCCAAATTGAGAAGGTGGCAAGCTAATATTATGAACCACAATCATTTGAATTTCGGTACCAGCCGGACGCTGGTTAAAATTTGGAGAAGGAACTTGTCTCGCCCCTTTTAACTGCCCATCTATAACTTCATACGGTGTGATTTGCTTCATTGAGATGCCAATAAATTGCTTGCCAATTGTTTTAGTTTAAAACAGTTATATGCTTTTCAGAGTAGTCAGTACGATTGTTTATCGCGATTAAACGAATAAAACAGCTTATTTTTAAAGTCGACAGTGCTAATATATCGCAAGTTTTAGGGTCATCGACAAAATGGAAACCGTATGAGCATACCTCAGTCTTTGCTTGAACAGTCAATTCAAATCAATATTCAACAAGCATTACAAGAAGATATTGGGGACGGCGACATTACCGCTATGCTCACACCTGAAGATGAGCAGGCCACTGCAACCATTATTAGCCGTGAAGATATGGTTTTAGCTGGACAGCCATGGGTTAATGCACTCATCTCAGCTTATGACAACACTGTACAGGTGATTTGGTTAAAACAAGAAGGTGACCATGTTGCTGCAAATGAAGCCTTTTTAAAGCTTGCTGGTTCTGCACGTAGCTTACTAACTGTAGAGCGCCCTGCTCTAAACTTTATTCAAACATTATCGGCTGTGGCTACAAAAACTGCTGAATATGTTCAACATCTTGAAGGTTTAAATACAAAACTTCTCGATACACGTAAAACTTTACCGGGCCTACGTATTGCACAAAAATATGCCGTAACCGTCGGCGGCGGACAAAATCACCGCCTCGGTTTATTTGATGCATTCTTAATTAAAGAAAACCATATTATGGCAGCAGGCGGTATTGCCCAAGCGATTGCAAAAGCACACCAAATTGCGCCAGGCAAACCTGTTGAAGTCGAAGTTGAAACTTGGGATGAGCTAAACCAAGCGCTTGAAGCAGGTGCGGACATTGTCATGCTCGACAACTTTAGCCAACAACAAATGATTGATGCTGTAAAACACGTGGCGGGTCGCTGTAAACTCGAAGCTTCGGGCAATATCACTATTGAAAACTTACGCGAAGTAGCGACTACTGGTGTCGACTATATTTCTATGGGCGTATTGACTAAAGACGTCAAAGCCGTTGATTTATCAATGCGTTTTAATGCTTAAATAAAATCAGCATCATTATTGGTATTTTTTTGCGACTTGGTCATGTCTGCTGCTTGTGTTTTTTGCCATGCTGACTGAGTCGCTTGTGCCCCACTATCCCGTGGGTCGGCAGCCATTAAAACAAAAGTAACTACTGCTAATAATACAATAAAACCTTGTAGCATAAATTTTCCCCATTACTTTTAAAAATTTAGGGTTTCAAGGTAAAAGATAAATATGACCAGGCTTAGGAGATTCTGTTACAAAAGGTAAGTCTTTATTTTTATTATTCATCTACATAATAAGATATTACTTCCCTTCATTTATATTTCCCAACATTAGATTGTGCGAGATGTCATCTACAACCTGCCCAAAATCTATGAATATATTGTTTTTGCAATAAATCAGATATATGCAGGAAGAGAACAGGTTTTGTAGATGACAAATGCATTTGGTTACTTTGGGCGAAACCAAAGTAACGAATTAGCTACTTCCACTGGATGAATAAATGATAAGACTCCGTCGTGCTAGCTAATTTAAAATATGATTAACTTAAGACTTCATCTTAATCATTCATCCATTAGAGCAACTTAAGACTCTAAATAACCCATATATGGATCAGAAATTGAATCTTCTTGAGTTTCTATACGTCCTGCAAAACGGCGACTAAAAGTTGCATCATCAGCTAATGACACCGTAAAGTCATACCAACCACCAAATTCAGACATATCCCAAACCAATTCTTTTTCGGAACTGTTGGTTTCTATATTCCATGTTTTATTTGGTAGATAAGCATTTGCTTTGACTGTGAGCTTAACTGACTTACTGCCATCATGACGCACTTTTAAATACAAATTCGCATCACACTCTTCCACACATACTCTAATTTCCGGTAAAGCTTGAGTTTGGTTAACTTGGCTCAAATTACCTTTAAACGCACGGTGGAAACCATTTGGTCCGAGTACCCATAAATCATACTGCCCATTTGTAGCATTCCATACATCATCGAGCTGTTTACCCGCTTCAACCATATAACGGCGTGGAATTGACGTTAGGTCCAATCGGTTATACACATGGAAAACGGCTGCCTGTTTACCCGTATTAGAGAACATCAATTTAACTGTTTTTTGAGTGGCATCAACTTTGGCACTGGTGTGCAAAATATATGGCAAAGCACGTGATGGTCGAATCCCCATTTCCTGCTGCGGAAATTGCTGCTGGCTCGGAACAGGAACTTGTGGCAATAAAGCTTGAGCAACACGAATCGCATCGGCTTCGGCTTTAGTTTTCTTTCCGTCTAGTTCAGCAACAGGCAAAAGATTCGGTGTTTTAAAATTAAATGCTGTCGTTAAATCACCACATACAGCACGGCGGTATGGGCTAATATTCGGCTCTTGCACACCAAAGCGTTTTTCCAAGAACTGTAAAATAGAAGTATGGTCAAAGACTTGAGAATTTACCCATCCTCCACGGCTCCATGGTGAAATCACGTACATTGGAACACGTACACCCGGACCATACACTCGACCATCTGGCTTAGGTTGAGATTTCGAAGTCGCTACTGCTGGATGGTTAAAGTACTCATAAGATACTTGCTGATCCGTTAAAGTGGTTTTTCCATATACAACACCATTTGCATCTTTAGACGGTGCACTTGGTGAAGGAATATGGTCAAAGAAACCGTCATTTTCATCGAAGTTCACCAATAAAACGGTTTGACTCCACAACTCAGCATTTTCAGTTAACGCATTTAATACTTCCTGAATATACCAAGCGCCTTGCACAGGACTAGATGGCCCTGGATGTTCACTGTAAGTTGCAGGAGCAACTAACCAACTCATTTGCGGTAATTTACCTTGCGCAATATCAGCTTTAAAAGTTCCTAGAAAACCACCGTCCGGCATGGTATTGGCAATACCTTTATAAAGTGGTTGAGTAGCATCGATTTTTTCATCATATGCTGGACAAGTGAGGGTATCGTTACTGACTGGTTGACCAGATTGCTCATTTGCACGGCGATACTGTTTGAAACCAGCTAAAGGGTTGTCGGTAAAGTTATCCGGCATGTTTTGATAAACTTTCCATGTCACGCCAGCTTGCTGTAAACGCTCAGGATAAGTCGTCCATTCATAACCTTCTGTTGATGGTCCAATGCCATCAAATTCGTTGACCACACTCGCAACACCTGCCCCTGTAGGTCCATTGGTTCCCGTCCAAATAAATTTACGGTTCGGGTTAGTTCCCGCGTGCATAGCACAGTGGTACGCGTCACAAATCGTAAAAGCATTTGCTAAGGCAAATTGATATTCAACTTCTTGCTTTTTGTAATAGCCCATCGACTGCGGTTTTTTATATGCTACCCAATCACTCATACGACCATTGTCCCAAGCAGCTTGGCCATCAGACCATGAGTGAGGTGTACCTGAAACACGCTGAGCATTTCCTAAACGGCTATCTAAATGGTATGGCAGTACTTTATTTTTGTTAGCATCGTATTGTTCCCACACCTTGCGGCTTTCTGTCATAGGAATGGTAAAACGGTCACCAAAACCACGTACACCTTTTAATGTTCCGAAATAATTATCGAAAGAACGGTTTTCCTGAGTCAAAATCACGATGTGTTTAACATCTTGAATAGTTCCACTTTCAACTTTCGCATCAATAGCCAGCGCTTTTTGAATACTTAGCGGAAAACTTGCCAGAGCAGCTGTCCCAAACATAGTTTTTGTAGAATTTAAAAGAAATTCGCGACGATTCATTTTTTCATCCTTAATTTTTATTATGGTGCACAGTGCATTTTGCAATTGCTGGTTGGTGGTGTTGGCGATGAATTATCTGAGTTGTTGTCATCGTTACAAGCACTGAGCATAAGCGCTAAAGATGTAATTAATAAAAGTGAAAATTTTCGCATTGATTTTTTCCAAACGGTTTAAATGCGAACTACTAATAAAGTGAAAAGGTGACAGACAAGTGATGTTTTTATGTCGATTTGATGAAGGCATAAAAAACGCATCCGAAGATGCGTTTTTTAGATAACTTGAAATTACCAGCCTAAAGCTTCTTGTTGCTTTTTAATCAGCTCGGCAATTCCTTTTTCAGCCATTTCTAACATGGCATTGCTTTGAGCACGGGTAAACGGTTTGTCTTCCGCTGTACCTTGAATTTCAATAAACTCGCCAGCTTGTGTCATTACTACGTTTAAGTCAGTTTGACAGTTCGAGTCTTCTTCATAGCAAAGATCAAGCAATACTTCGTCTTGATACATACCTACAGAAATTGCAGCAACTAAGCCTTTAAGGGGATCTTGCTTAATTTTTTTCTGTGCAAGTAAAACATTCATTGCATCAACCAATGCTACAGCAGCACCAGTGATTGAAGCAGTACGTGTACCGCCATCTGCCTGAATGACATCACAGTCGATGGTAATGGTATTTTCACCCAGCTTTTTCAAATCAACCATCGCACGTAAGCTACGGCCAATGAGACGTTGGATCTCTTGAGTACGACCAGTTTGTTTACCACGAGCAGCCTCACGGTCACAACGAGAGTGTGTTGAACGCGGTAACATGCCATATTCTGCTGTTACCCAGCCTTGACCTTGGCCTTTTAAAAAGCGTGGCACTGAGTTATCAATGCTTGCAGTACAAAGGACTTTGGTGTGACCAAATTCGACCAGCACAGAACCTTCAGCATAACGGGTGTAGTTTCGTGTAATTTTCACTTCACGTAATTGGTCTAATGCACGTTGGTCAATACGCATAATCCTTCCTAAATTCTCTTAAATACAAACTTGGGCATAGTATAGCAAAGGATTTTGACAGGTTGAGTTTATTCCCTACTTTCAAATGTAAGTCTGCACTTTTCATGACTTAAAAATAAAAATAGCCCCTTTTTAGGAGCTATTTATTGGTCTATCGATTAGGCAAATTTGAATTTTGCTTTTAATTTTTCTAATGTCTGCATCACTTTTGCAGTTGTATGGTTTGGTAATGAGCATTTTGCTAAACGCACCCATACACTCCAGAACTGGCGCATAAAGTTCGCTTCGTTGTAGTTAATGCCATATTCTGCACAAAGTGCCTTAATTTTCGGTGCTACTTCTTTATAGCGATTAGCTGGCATATCTGGAAATAAATGGTGTTCAATTTGATGGCTTAAGTTACCACTCATAAAATGCAGCCATTCTGTACCACTAAAATTACTTGATCCACGAATCTGGCGTAAATACCACTCTGCCTTGGTTTCAGTGTCGGTATTATCCGGCTCAAACGTTTCTGCATCTTCAGTAAAATGACCATTAAAAATTACAGCTGATGACCATAAGTTACGAATAATATTGGCAACTACATTTCCCGCAAAAACCGGTAAAAACATAGGGCCAGAGATCACAGGGAAAAATACATAGTCTTTTAAAACTTGGCGTGTGGCTTTTTTACGGACTTTAGCAGAATCTTTCCAAACCTGTTTCCAGCTCTTGGTTTTATAAACTAATGCATCTTCAAGGTGTAAGTTTTGTACACCTACATACCATTCAAAGAAAAACATTAACTGTAGACCGAGTGGAATATTAAACAGGTGACGAGGTTCCCACTTCTGTTGATCACTTACTCGTAAAATTCCATATCCGACATCGTGGTCTTTACCGACAATATTGGTGTAGGTGTGGTGTACATAGTTGTGTGTTTCACGCCAGTCATCACCAGAGGCAATGGTATCCCAATCATAGGTATTACCATTCAGACTTGGCTCATTTAACCAGTCAAACTGACCGTGCATAACGTTATGACCAAGTTCCATGTTTTCTACAATTTTAGAAATACCCAGTAAACCTGTACCCAATAACCAGACAGGTGGAATCCAGCCACCAAACATCAACATGCCACGTGATGCGATTTCGGTATAGCGAACAAAGTTACGGACTTTGTAGATATATTTTGCATCTTGCTCACCAAGACTTTTCATAACATCTTGTCGAATCTGTTCAACACGGCGGCCAAATTCTTCAGTTTGTTCCGGTGTTAAATGAGCAGATTTAGAAACAGTAGAAAATTCTAATGCCATATTCATAGGGTTAATCCTCTGTAATTCTTTTTATAGATCAATCGTGACTGGGCTTAATGCCTGGCTCACGCATAGTTTAATTGGACGATTTGGTTGGTCTTCAATTTCGCCTGTTAACAGGTTTTGAGTGACCCCGCTCACTTTGGTACAACTGCATTTATTACAAACACCCATACGGCAGCCATGTTGCGGACGTAGTCCCGCCTGCTCTGCACTGCTCAGTAAATTTGTTTCAGCTAAAAATTCGTGTTGAACACGGCGGAAAATAACAGGCTGTGCTGCATGTGTACCAGTTACTTGAAGTGGTTGGAAATATTCTTGATGGAGCTGAGACTGAGCACCTTTTTGCGCATAAATTTCATTCGCCTGCTGCATCATGCCGTGTTGTCCACATATATAGGTCGCAGTCTGCGCAAAATCTGGAACCAGCTTTTGCAGTAAGCTTTCCGTTAAATGTTGTTTTTGCTCGCTGGTATTAAAAAAATGATACTGAAGCTGTGGATGCTGTTCTGCTAAAGCTTTTAATTCGGCATGAAAAATTTCCGCACGATTAAAATAAATGACATGGATTTGTTCAAGCTGCTGTTTTAAAGCTTGCTGCAAGAGTGAATAAATTGCAGTAATACCACTTCCTGATGCAATTAAAATTGCAGGCTGCTGACCTTCATGCAAAGTAAAATTACCTTGTGGCTGTGAAATCTCAACACACTCGCCCACATGTAACAGTTGAGCTGCACGAGACACCAAGCCTTGTACTTTAATACCTAAAGTGATTTCACCTTGAGTGGTTACTTCAATAATCGAATAGCTACGTTGTTGATAAACGCCATCGATAAGCAACGTCAATAGAATACTTTGTCCCGCACAAACCTGATCGAAATTAAAATTACGATTTGGTTTAAGTCTAATGAGCACCATATCGGTATGAAGCGGCTGAACAGCGGTAACTTCTGCAAGTACCCTTTTCCAAGCCCAAGTCGCGTTAATTTTCTGCAAAACAAAATCAACGAAATCTTCTCGGACCCAATGTGGTTGATAGTTAAGTGTTGCGTTCATACGTTCCTCTTTTGTTTCTGGCTATTTATTTGAGTGAACACATGTTCGTATAGTGAACATATGTACACTATATTTATAAGTGTTCACTCAGTCAACACTTGTTCACTATTTTTTTTATGAAAGTTTGCTCTTTTTTGTTAGACTTTGGCTCACGGTTTAAATAGGTTTTTTTAATGTCGATACGAGATGAACGAAAACAGCAAAGTCGTCAGGCACTTCTCGATGCAGCCTTGCATCTAAGCACGTCTGGGCGTTCGTTCAGTAGTATTAGTTTGCGTGAAGTTGCACGTGAAGTAGGTTTAGTACCAACTGCGTTCTATCGTCATTTTCAAGACATGGATGAACTTGGGAAAGAATTGGTTGACCAAGTTGCCCTACATTTAAAAAGCGTTTTACATCAACTCGGCCAAAGTTATTTACAGCACAAGTCTGCTAAAACCCAAACCAGCATTGAGCTATTTGTGCAGGCAGTGAACCATAGCCCTAAACAGTGGCAATTTATGATTGCTGAACGTTGGGGAGGTTCCGAAACCGTTCGTGCAGCCATTGCTAGAGAAATTGAATTTTTAATTGAAGATCTAACAACAGATCTGACTAAACTCGAAAATTTTAAACATATTCAAAACCCTCAAGACTTAAATGTCTTATCTACCATTTTGACTAATATGTCATTTACATGGGCAATGACATGGCTCAACCTCGCCAAACAATATCAAGGTGAGCAGCTCAAACAGCAACAAATTGCCTTTATTGAAAATGCGTCTACACAAGTTCGCTTACTGTTTAGAGGCATTGCCAACTGGGAACGGTAAAACTGGCAAATGACAAAAAACAGGTTATGTGTTAATACGTAAAGAGTGAAAGAAAAAGGCTAAAATTTCGAGAAAAGTCTTTTTCTTTTTACAGGAAGTAAACTATTCGTTAGGCCAAACTGGTGTGGGAATACCTATGAATCTTGATCGTCATACACAATTTTTGATGCGCAAAGAAAAAATTCTAAGCGTTGCAGAAAAATTGTTACTAGAAAACAATCAGGAAATTACTCTAGATGAATTAGTGGCCGAGCTAGATATCGCAAAAGGTACGCTTTATAAACACTTTAGAAGTAAAAATGAACTTCTGCTTGAACTCATTATTCAAAATGAAAAACAAATTTTAGAAATTTCTCAAAAATATAATACTGATTTCAAAGAGTATGCTCCGCGTTACATGCTCCATCATTTGCTCACACCGGGAAAAACGATTTTATTGCATCAGCTTGAAGAAAATCTGACGATGACAGAGTCTAAGTTGAAGCACCTTTTTGAAGAGCTGTATGAAATCCGTCAGCAACGTATTTTAGCGATTAAAGATATTACAGAAAGTTATTTAAAATCATTAAATTATGACATGTCGATTCGTGACTATTTATCTTATATCTGGTCACTGACTTACGGTGCATCACTACTTTTAAATTCGACTTATTATCAGCGCTCGATTGGTTCTCGCCAAAAATTGATTAATTTATATATTAATCAGGCGTTGTCGTTACCCACCCAAACCACCAATTTTGATGCGTTAAATTTTCAGATTGAAGATGAGAATTCTCAAAATTAATTGAATGATTTCGTGATTATGAAATAAATTTTATAAAAAAGGGCTTCTGATGAAGCCCTTTTTCTAACGCACTCAAAATTATTTTGCTTTACGTTCTTTCTCAATTAAGTAATTAAGTACTTGAGTAACTTTACCATCTTCACCCTGTACAACATACTTACCATTTACCACTACAGCAGGAACGCCTGTTAATTGGTACTGTTGAGCAAGTTTATTTGACTCGGCAACTTTTGCAGTTACTGCAAATGAGTTGTAAGTGCTATTAAATTTTTGTTCAGGCACACCGTAACGAGTAAAGAATTTAGCCGCAGAAGCCTGATCAAAAATCTGCTGACCATTCACCTGAATTGCATGGAATAATGGTAAATGCGTGCGCTTACGTACGCCTAATGCCTCAGATGTATAGTAAGTACGTGCCCCTTGTTCCCATACTTTGTTCATAGCAGCTGGCGTACGTACGAAACGTACATCGCTCGGAATCTGTTTTAACCACTCTTGCATATGCGGTTCAAGTTTAAAACAGTGCGGACAACCATACCAAAAGAACTCACGAACTTCGATTTTCCCCGGTACTTCCACTTTGCCTGGATTGGCAATTACGGTGTAGTCTTTACCAGCAACGAAATCTGCTGCCATTGCACTACCCGATACGGCCATAATTGCTGCACTCAAACCACCCAAAACCAAATTTTTCATTGTTACAGCTTTTCCTCTAAGTTGTTATGCATTAGCTTATGCCCTAAATATAAAACAAATATGCTAAATTCGTTTTGCTTCTGTGAAGTTTTTTATTGGGTTTATCGCTTTTTTCCCAATAATCGCTACACTAACAGCGAACTACATCAAAAAGATAACCCAAGTTTAGAGGTAGCACCATGTCGCAATTGAATGTTGATTTACAAGAAATCGCAAAATTTGAAGCTCTTGCTGCCAAATGGTGGGATCAACATTCTGAATTTCGCCCACTCCATCAAATTAACCCATTACGTTTAAATTGGATTGATGAACGTGCTGGTGGTCTTGCTGGTAAAAAGGTGCTTGATGTTGGCTGTGGTGGCGGTATTTTAGCTGAAAGCATGGCGCGCCGCGGTGCAGACGTACTCGGCATCGATATGGGTGAAGCGCCTTTAGCCGTAGGCCGTTTGCATGCTCAACAAGAAAATGTTCAAAATATTGAATATCGTCAAATTCCAGTTGAAGAGTTGGCGCAAGAACAAGCAGGCCAATATGATGTGGTCACTTGCATGGAAATGATGGAACACGTTCCAGACCCAGCATCCATTGTTAAAGCATGTCAGACATTGGTTAAACCAGGCGGCCATGTGTTCTTCTCGACTATTAACCGTAACCCGAAATCTTATTTATTTGCCATTATTGGTGCTGAATACGTACTGCGTATGCTACCAAAAGGTACGCATGATTATCACAAGTTTATTCGCCCGTCAGAAATGGCACATGACATTCGTGATGCAGGTTTAACTTTAAAAGAAATGACAGGTTTGCACTACAACCCAATTACGAAGCGTTATTGGTTAGCACCAAATGTTGATGTTAACTATATGGTTCATACAGTAAAGACAGGTGCATGATGAAAGCTGTTTTATTTGATTTAGACGGCACTCTCATCGATACCGCTGCCGACTTTATTCGCATTATTCAACAAATGTGTCGTGATGCAAGACGCCCTGTTGTAGAAGCAGACCTTATTCGCACTCAGGTGTCTGAAGGTGCACGCGCCATGGTCAAATTGGTCTATCCAGAGCTGGATGTAACCAATCCAATCTTCTTGGCACATCGACAAAATTTTTTAGATATGTATGGCAATAATATTGTCGTCGATACAGATCTATTTGAAGGGATGTATCCGCTTTTAGAAGAGTTAGAAGCTCAGCAAATACCGTGGGGTATTGTCACCAATAAACCACGTGGTTTAAGTGAATCTCTTCTAGAAAAGCTAAACCTGACTGAACGCTGTGCAGTTTTAGTGTGTCCGGAAGATGTTTCTAAAACTAAACCAGACCCGGAACCGATGTATTTGGCTGCAAAGCAGTTAAATATTCCAGCAGATGAAATTATTTATGTGGGCGATCACCCACGTGATATTGATGCTGGTCGCAATGCCAATATGTATACCATCTTGGCAGCATACGGCTATTTACCTATCGAACATCGTGATGATTTAGCCGCGTGGCAAGCCGATTCGATTGTAAATACGGTGACAGAATTACACGAGATGTTACGTCAAAAGCTTCCTGCTCTACAGGAAAATCAGCGTATGATAAGTTAACACAAGAGTTTTACAGGCTTTTTTAACGGTTATTTATATCAGTATAAAAAGAAGGAGGTTTACCAATGAAATATTCAGAATATCAACCTCGTCCAGATCTACTTAAAGATCGAATTATTTTAATCACCGGTGCAGGTGATGGAATCGGGCGAGCTGCGGCCCTCAGTTATGCTTTACACGGTGCAACTGTGGTTTTGCATGGTAGAACCTTAAATAAACTTGAAGTAATTTATGATGAAATTGAAGGTTTAGGCGCCCCTCAACCTGCAATTTTACCACTCCAGCTTTCGAGTGCTTCTGATCGCGATTATGACTTTTTAGTCAATACGTTAGAAAAGCAATTTGGACGTCTAGATGGTATTTTGCATAATGCCGGTATTTTAGGTGATCGAGTAGAACTTGCCCATTATCCAGCAGAAGTGTGGGATGATGTGATGGCAGTCAATTTACGTGCACCTTTTGCGCTTACTCAAGCCTTACTCCCACTTTTACAAAAATCAGATAACGCTTCTGTTGTGTTTACCAGCTCTGGCGTAGGTCGCGAAGCACGTGCACTTTGGGGTGCTTATTCAGTATCTAAAGTCGCGATTGAAGCTGTGAGCAAAATTTTTGCAGCTGAGCATACTTATCCAAATATTCGCTTTAACTGCATTAACCCAGGTGCAACACGTACCGCAATGCGTGCTAAAGCTTATCCTGAAGAAGATCCAAAAACATTACCAACACCAGAGTCAATCATGCCAGCTTATCTCTATTTAATGGGTGAAGATAGCCTGACGCTCAATGGTCAAAGTATTGATGCACAGGACTAAATAACTATAGATGAAAAGCTAAAATAAATTACGGCCGATCATCACATCTGGCTTGGCTATACCTGAAAAGATATATACAAGCCTTTTTTATTATTGATAAAACACTGGATTTATCCGTAATTTTAATTGAAGCATTAAATGATCTTCACAGTTTCTCTGCATTTTGCGCGTACAGTATTCAACATGAGAGACATCAGATGTAAACGAGGATGCATCATGAAAAAGTTGTTCACCATCTTAGCCCTTAGCATAACTGTACTGACCACCAGTATGGCAAGCTTTGCTGATCCTCCATTTGACCGAGGACATGGCCAGAAAGGACCTAAAGGTGGGCCTCGTGGTGAATGGAATGATCGTGGGCATAAACATGACCGTGACGATGATGAAGATCGTTTTCGCGATGAGCGTCGTATGCGCGAAGAACGCGGTTTTGAGCGTCTAAAGCAACATCGCTGGCAGCCAGGCTATGTTATGCCACAGCATTATCGCGGTAATGGCTATAAGGTCGACTATAGAGACAATAACTTACCTAAACCAGACCGTAATCAACAATGGTACAAAATCAATAATGACTATATTTTAGTTGACACAGATTCTAATAGCATTGTTAGCATTCGTGGTTTATAAAACTGATAGCTCCTCACTCATCAGTTAGTAAAAAAGGATAAAGCCCATCGGTTTTATCCTTTTTTATTTTTATATCAATAAGATATTAAAAATTTATATATTCTAAATTTCTTCTTATTTCATAGATATTTTTCACATTTATTGTTCTTAGTCTTCACGATTTATCTGTAATTCTTCACTAATCTTCAATTATCGAAATTTAATTTATCATTCGAGGTTCATTATGAAAAAACTAACAACAGCAATTGTTCTTTCAATGAGTGGTTTAATCGCATCAACAGCGATGGCTGCACCAAATGATCATGACCATCATGATAACTACCGAAACCATGACGTCAGACCAGTCAAAGTAATTCATAAAGATGATCGTGCCAATATCTGGCGAGAAGGCCAAGTCGTACCACATGAATATCAGCACCCACGTTATGTCATCGACTATCGCACGCATGATAAATTGACTAAGCCTGGACGTTTTCAAAAATGGTATAAAGTGAACGGTAACTACGTACTCGTAAATGAGCAAAGTCATAAAATTATCAAAGTGATTCGTTAATTTAATAAACCAACAAACACCCAAATGTAATTTGGGTGTTTTTCTATCTAATACATGCGACTTTAAGCTTTTTTGTTTAGAATCATCTTTATATCTTTTTGCTGTTGATTCGAGATCGGTATGCCAACTAAGTCTTTAGAGAAATCACATAATAACACCCAACATTATGTACATTGGTTCCGACATTCAGCACCTTATATTAATGCCCATCGCGATAAAACTTTTGTTCTAATGTTCGGCGGTGAAGCAGTTCGCGATCCTAATTTTGAACACATTATCCATGATATTGCTTTATTGCATTCACTTGGTATTCGCTTAATTTTGGTCCATGGCGCACGTCCACAAATTAATCAAAACCTTAAAGATAAAGGTATCGAAACTCCTTTTTATGACAATAGCCGTATTACCACACGTGAATCATTAAGTTGTGTCATGAGTGCTGTCGGTTCTATTCGTTTAGAAATCGAAGCATTGTTATCTATGGGCTTAGCTAACTCTCCAATGTACGGTGCTCGCATAGACGTCGTATCAGGAAACTTCGTAACAGCTAAACCTTATGGTATTCGTGATGGTATGGATTTTCAGCTTACAGGAGAGGTTCGTTCCATAGACACCGACGCGATTGAACGCCATCTTGATAACGATAATATTGTTTTACTTGGTCCAACTGGCTATTCAACCACAGGTGAAGTATTTAATTTAAGAGCTGAAGAAGTTGCAACGAAAACTGCAACCTATTTAAAAGCAGATAAATTAATATTTTTAGGTGAGCAACAAGGTTTGCTCAATGAAGAAGGACAATTATTGCGTGAATTAAGTCCGCATCAACTTGACTACTATATTCAACAATACCAAACCACCAGTCCAACTCTAACTCTACATTTAGAAGAAGCAAAAAAAGCTTCTCTGTCGGGTGTACATCGTGTTCATTTAATTTCATATGCCTATGATGGCGCACTCATTGAAGAACTGTTCACACGTGATGGTGTGGGTACCATGATTACCGATGCACATTATGAAGAAGTTCGTATGGCGCATATTCAAGATGTTGGCGGCTTAATGAACTTATTACGCCCGTTAGAAGAAGAAGGTATTTTGGTTTATCGTTCACGTGAACGTTTAGAGCAAGAAATTAGCCAGTTTGCGGTTATTGAACGAGACGGTATGATTTTGGCCTGTGCTGCTCTTTATCCGATTCCAACGGAGTTTAACGAAACTCGTTCAGCAGAAATTGCTTGTGTAGCAGTACACCCAAGTTATCGTAAATCGAACCGTGGTAGCCAAATTTTGCAATTCCTTGAAGAAAAGGCAAAACAACAAGGCATTCGTCAATTATTTGTTTTAACAACCCGAACTGCACACTGGTTTTTAGAACATGGTTTTCACCAAGTCACCGTTGATGAGTTACCAAATGCCCGTCAGGCACTTTATAACTATCAAAGAAATTCTTTAGTCTTTAAAAAATTGCTTCCTTAGTCTTTGCATTTTTTTAGATATTCTTATTTCAGATAAGCTTAGTCCAAAAAGTACAACCATAAATACGATTAATGTATGGTTGTACTTTTTTTAAATCATTAAATTTTATTCTTTTAATATTTTTCTTTTTATTTACAAAGTCTTAAAAACAATTTTCTAAATATTATTTTATTTAATAAATCTTTTTTTTGCATAAGTTTATCGCCGAAAGTTTTTAGCTTTTTTTTGCATAAATAAAGACCGAATACTTATTTTTTATGGAATAAAAATCCCTTTAGGGTATCTGCTCATCCAATTATTTTTCTTTTTCTCTTTCGGGGAGCACAAAACCACATGGCACTTTTTAATTCCACTTCATGGGCAAAATATTCAGTCATTGCTGCCAGCCTTGCGGGAGTGATGATGCTAGGTGGTTGTGCCAAAAAAGAGGAACACACCACCACAACTCTAAATATTGGATACCAGAAATATGGCATCCTTCCTATTCTAAAAGCACGTGGTGACTTGGAAAAAGCACTAAAAGACCAAGGTGTACAAGTGAAATGGGTTGAGTTTCCTGCGGGACCTCAATTACTTGAAGGTCTAAATGTCGGAAGCGTTTCATTGGGTGAAGCAGGCGAAGCACCTCCTATTTTTGCTCAAGCGGCCAATCCCAATTTAGTCTATGTTGCAAACCAACCGGCTGCACCAAAAGCAGAAGCATTATTGGTACAAAAGGACTCTCCTATTCACTCTATTCAGGATTTAAAAGGCAAACGTGTCGCACTGAATAAAGGTTCGAATGTTCACTATCTTTTATTAAAAGTTTTAGAAGCAAATCACTTGAGCTTAAGTGATATACAACCTGTTTATTTACCACCATCAGATGCGCGTGCAGCCTTTGAAAAAGGAGCTGTCGACGCATGGGTGATTTGGGACCCGTTCTTTGCAGCAGCTGAACATCAAATTCAAGCTCGTGTTTTAGCGACTGGTGAAAATTTGGTGAGCAATCATCAGTTCTACTTGGCTGATCGTAAATTTGCAGAAAGTAATCCGAAAGTACTCAACACTGTTGTGCAAACACTAAATCAGACAACTGAATGGGTCAGCACACACCAAGATGAGGCTGCCAAATTACTCGAAAAACCTACGGCACTTGAGTTTGATGTACTCAAAACGTCCATTTCACGTATGGGTTTTGGAGTTCAGCCAATATCTGACAAGGTCGCCCAAGAACAACAATATGTAGCCGATGCCTTTTATGCGCAAAAGCTCATTCCAAACAAGCTCACCATACAAGAAGCCATTTTAAAAATGAAATAAACCTAGCTTTGGCACAGCTTAAATAACGATATAAATGCTGTGCCTTGCCTTAAGGGAACAAGGATATCAATATGCAAGATCAGTCATTATTTAATAAGAGTCAGTGGACTCAGTTAGTTAAGCGCTTTAGCGCACTCGCTGTATTTGGTTTAACAATCGCAGCGCCTGCTTGGGCAATTGACCCAACTGTAAAAGAACTGCGTATCGGTTTCCAAAAAAGCTCGATTAATTTTGCAATTGCCAAGCAACAAAAACTATTTGAACAAGAATTTCCGAATGCCAAAATCACTTGGAATGAGTTCCCCGCTGGCCCTCAAATTTTAGAAGCTTTGGCTGTTGGCTCACTCGATGTTGGCGTTACTGGAGACACGCCACCAGTCTATGCTCAAGCCGCTGGCAAGCCTTTATATTATATTGCTTATGAAGCAGCTAAACCTTTAGCGTCGGCAATTTTAGTTCCAAAAAACTCACAGCTTACTCAACTTAAAGACCTGAAAGGCAAACGTATTGCGCTACAAAAAGGTTCTAGCTCACATTACCTACTTGTACAGGCTGTGCGGAAAGCGGGCTTAAAATGGAGCGACATTACGCCAATTTGGCTCACACCTGCCGATGCTCGCGCTGCATTCCAAAAAGGTGCCGTTGATGCATGGGCAATTTGGGATCCTTACTACGCTTCAGCACAATTAGAAGACCAAGCTCGTGTTCTTGCATCTGGTAAAGGCCTAAGCCCGAACTATACCTTTTACTTAGCCGCTCCAAATTTTGTTAAGCAATATCCAAAAGCTGTTTCAGGACTCATCAAGCAGATCAATCAAGCTGACAAATGGGTCCAAAGCCATCAAGCCGAAACAGCAAGTGCGATTGGCCAAAGTACAGGCTTAAAACCTGCAACTAGTGATTTATTCATTAAACGTCGTCCACGTCCATCAGCAGCAGCTCCTCTTAACAGCAAAGTTATTGCTGAACAACAGCAGCTTGCAGACATCTTTACTCAACAAGGCATCATTCCAAAACCAATCAGCATTAAACAAGCTGTTTGGGGTGCCAAGTAATTTCATATAGACATATAGGTAATGCACATGAAAATTTTCTGGTTTATTCCTACCCACGGTGATAGTCGCTATTTAGGTACAAGTAAAGGCGCTCGTCAGGTTGACCATGCCTATATGAAGCAAATTGCTGTGGCAGTAGATAATTTGGGTTATGAAGGTGTACTTATTCCAACGGGCCGTTCATGTGAAGACCCATGGATTACGGCGGCGAGCCTGATTGATGCAACTCAGCACCTTAAATTTTTAGTTGCGTTACGTCCGGGTGTAACAACACCAGCTTTAGCTGCGCGTATGGCTGCAACTTTTGACCGCTTGTCCAATGGTCGGGTGTTACTCAACTTGGTAACAGGTGGCGATGAAGCAGAACTACGCGGTGACGGTTTATATGAAGATCACTCAACGCGTTATCAAACTGCCAATGAATACGTAAAAATCTGGCGCGAAATTTTGACTCGTTCACATACAGGTGAAGCTTTTACATTCCACGGCGAACGCTTACAAGTCGATGATGCAAAACTACTTTATCCACCTGTTCAAAAACCTTACCCACCTCTTTGGTTTGGCGGTTCTTCTGACGTCGCGGTCGACCTTGCGGCTGAGCAAGTGGACACTTACCTGACTTGGGGTGAACCGCCAGCGGCCGTGAAAGAAAAGATCGAACATGTTCGTGCAAAAGCGGAGGCTAAAGGCCGTAAATTAACTTATGGCATTCGCTTACATGTCATTGTTCGTGAAACCAACGAACAAGCATGGGCAGCTGCTAACGAACTGATTCAGTATCTAGACGATGCAACTATTGCTGCAGCACAGAAAAAATTTGCACAAATGGACTCTGTAGGCCAACAACGTATGGCCGCGTTACATGGCGGTAATCGAGACAAACTTGAAGTCTCTCCAAATCTTTGGGCAGGTATCGGTATAGTCCGCGGTGGTGCAGGTACAGCACTTGTCGGCGATCCAGAAACCGTTGCTGCACGTAT
Organism: Acinetobacter sp. AOR41_HL; assembly: GCF_027854645.1. NCBI lineage: Bacteria > Pseudomonadati > Pseudomonadota > Gammaproteobacteria > Moraxellales > Moraxellaceae > Acinetobacter > Acinetobacter sp. AOR41_HL. Next base: position 153,253 of record NZ_JAKTHZ010000009.1, read on the forward strand.
TCAAGAATATGCAGATTTAGGTATCGATACCTTTATTTTCTCAGGCTATCCACACCTTGAAGAGTCAATCCGTTTTGCAGAGTTAGTATTCCCATTATTACCAATCGAGACCCGAGCTAAACTTGCTCAGCCAAACTTAACCGGACCATTCGGTGAAATCATTGCCAACAACTATGTTCCGGACGAGAAGAAACAAAATAGTTCCGTCAAGGAGCCTGCATGAGCAAAGATATAAATATTGTTTCACGTGGAACGAAACAAGTCGGGCAGCGTCTGCTGCCTTGGATTTTCCCGATTGTTCTATTGGTTGTTTGGCAAATCGCATCGAGTTCAGGCCTTTTAGAAAATCGTATTCTGCCGGCTCCTACGGCTGTCGTTTCTGCTTTTTGGCATCTACTCATTAGCGGCGAGCTTTGGCAGCACGTTAAAGTCAGTGCAGGACGAGCCTTACTCGGACTATTTATTGGTGGTGGTTTAGGTTTGCTATTGGGTCTGCTCAATGGGTCTTCACGTTTCGCCTCTACCCTGCTCGATACAACCTTGCAAATGATTCGTAACATCCCAGCATTAGCACTTATTCCACTGGTTATCTTGTGGTTCGGTATTGATGAAACAGCCAAATTATTTTTGGTGGCGGTCGGAGTCTTCTTCCCTATTTATATCAACACCTATCACGGTATCCGTTCAGTCGATCCACAATTAATTGAGATGGGAAAAAGCTATGGTCTTTCACGTTGGCAGCTTTACAAAGAAATTATTCTACCGGGTGCGATGCCTTCTATTTTAGTCGGTTTACGTTTTGCATTAGGTTTGGTTTGGGTGTTGCTCATTGTAGCTGAGACTATTTCAGCACAAGCAGGTATCGGTTACATGACCATGAATGCGCGTGAGTTTTTGCAAACAGATGTGGTACTCGTCGGTATTCTTCTTTATGCCCTATTAGGTAAGTTAGCCGATGTTTTTGCACAAATTTTGGAACGCTATTTATTACGCTGGCACGCGGGATATCAGAAATAAGGGAGCTTAGAATATGACAAATCTGAATTTAAATATTAATCAGAATGACGTAGAGCTCATTCCAGAAAATCATCCAGAGTCACAAGAACCTGTGGTAGGCGCAGAGATTCTGATTGAACAGCTTTATAAGTTTTATGGTGAGGTTAAAGTTCTTGAAGATCTTAACCTACATATTCAACCGGGCGAATTTTTAGCTATTGTTGGTCGTAGTGGCTGCGGTAAAAGTACCTTACTACGCTTAATTGCCCAACTTGAAAAAGCAAGTTTTGGTGAGATCAAGTTTAAATCTGCCCGACATTTGCGTGAAGGTATTACTAACGATGACATACGGGTTATGTTTCAAGACCCCCGCCTACTTCCTTGGAGAAATATTCTTCAGAACGTTCAACTTGGGCTACCAAAATCGCAACATGCTTTGGCAGAAGAATTATTAGAGAAAGTAGGTTTAAAAGAAAAAGCGGGACAATGGCCTTCACAGCTCTCAGGTGGCCAACGTCAACGTACTGCCCTAGCCCGTGCGTTATCTCATACTCCCCGTATTTTATTATTAGATGAACCTTTGGGTGCATTAGACGCGTTAACTCGTCTTGAGATGCAAAGCTTGATTGAGCGCTTGTGGAAAGAGCAAGGTTTTACTGCCATTTTAGTCACACACGATGTAAGTGAAGCAGTGCAACTGGCTGACCGTATTATATTGTTAGATAAGGGTCAGATTGCTCAAAGTTTTCAAGTTAATTTGCCGCGTCCACGGAAAAAGAGCATTACTTTTGCTCAGCTTGAACAACAAGTACTCGATGCCGTTTTAGCCACTTAAGGTTGAGATGAGTAATGAGAACCATTCAACCGAAAATGCCCAATTAACGAGCAATAAAACTGATGATTTATTGCTCTTTTTTAGGGCGAAGATTAAAAAATATTTTTAAGAATAACAATAAACTAGTGAATCTCTCTATTTTTTGCACAATAGTATATCTATTGCTCAAATAACTATCCGTTTTTTCACTAAAAAAGTGAGACACCTGTGCACAAATCAAACGATTTACCTTACAATGGGAACACTATCTTTTTAATTTATGCAGCAAATGGAACAAAAGAAGAGTACCCAAAAGCGCAATCAGCTTCTTGCTGCCGCCCTTGATGTGTTTTCACTATATGGGTTCAGTGGCGCAAGTCTGGATGAAATTGCCCAACTCGCTGACATGCATAAGTCGAATATTTTCTATTACTATGAAAATAAAGAGTCTTTATATGTGGAAGTGCTGACCACAGTTTTACAAAAATGGCTAGCTCCCTTACAAACCTTAGAAGCTGAGTTAGAACCAGCCGAAGCCTTGTCTCACTATTTAATTCAAAAAATCGAACTTTCTCGTAGCCAACCAAAAGCTTCGCGACTATTTGCTTTAGAAATTATTCAAGGGGCACCGCATATTTTGCCTATATTGAAAGGGCCCTTGAAAAAGCTATTTAAGCGCAAAGCTAAGGTTATTCAGACATGGCAAGAAGAAGGAAAAATTTCACCGGATATCGACCCGGAGCTTTTAATTCTCAATATTTGGGGGCTTACGCAAAATTATGCCGATTTTGCGACTCAAATGGAAATGGTAACCGGGAAAACTCTTCGTAACCGCAGTATGTTCCAGCGCTCAATTGAGCATACAGTACATATGATGCTCTACGGCGTATTACCTCGCTAAAATAAAAAAGATCGGCAAATTTGCCGATCTTTTTTTTAGAAATGATTTTGATAAAGAGCCAAGAGTTTTTGTGCACCCAATAATAAGTTTTCTTCCCAATCTAAATGGGCCGTATCATCTGCCCCATCAGTAATATATTTCACCGAAATTAAACGTACACCTAACTTGTGGCAAACTTTTGCTAGCGCATAACCTTCCATATCGACCACATCACAAGCGACCTTCGGCTGACCCGTTTCAAATGAGTCCCCTGTCCCGCAAATTCCTTTTGGTAAATCCGCAAAATGCGTTTGAAGATGAATTTCAGCAGCCAAATGGTCATCTAACGGCGTTACCCCAACTTCAAATCCTAAAGGTGAAACATCCATATCACGTTGTACAAAAGTTTTTATTTCTACTAAATCATGCCGATTAAAAGATGAACTTCCAGCTGTACCTAAGTTAATTAGAGTTTTACAGCCTGTTTTTTGAATAACTTCAAATGCTTTAAAAGCAGCGTTGATTTTACCTATACCACTGTAATGGACTTCAATACCTGCTTGCTCAAATAAACCTTTAGATTCATTGGGAAGTGCCATAATTAAAGCGGTATCTGTGTTCATTCAAAAAGCTCAAATCAGAGTTAATAAAATTAGAAAATAAGTATAAATCAGGTACAAAAGTTTTTTGCACCTTTTCACCTTTACTGCATTCTTTGTTGTAAAGCCACTAAACATGGCGAAAAGAACAGCTTGCCACTATATGCGCCAGCTAAGGTTTTCTTCATTACTACGCTCCACATTACAAGTAATAAAATACTGAATGCCACAGCAACGTATTGTAGAAATATAACTTCAACCTGATGACTTAGATTAAATAAAGCCAAAATAAACACACCAAATGGGAAAGTTAAACCCCACCAACCCAAGTTAAACGGAATACCTGTTTTTGCATGACGAAGTGTTGTTAAAATCGCAAGACCTAGCCACCATAACCCGAACCCTAAAAGTACCAGACTACCCACAACGCCTAATGCTTGAAATACATGGGTAAACTCAGAAAAGCCAACATTTACCAATACTCTTTTTGCCTGTTCACCTAGCAACAATAGACCTAAAGCACCTGTGCCAATTGGGCCTAAAGATAACCAGCTAGAAATTGCGACTTCTTTTTCCGGTAACTGATGCAAAGCCATACGCAACATTAAAATCGTTAAAATGGCAAATGCAGGTAATACAGAAATTCCCCAGAGTACATATCCCGCTAACAATAAATGAAAGCTGTGAAAATCTGCTGGTAAATGTGCAACCAACATGCCCGCAGAGCTTGCCGCGACTTCACAAGCAACAACAGGTAACAACCAAATTGCAGTCATGGTATGTAGCTGATGATTCTGACGGCTAAACATGCAAAACGGCACAATCCAAGCAATTGCTAACGCTAAAAAGACATCGATATACCATAAAGCTTGAGCAATATGGATTGCTACTTCACCATAAAGCCCGATTCCGAAGCTTAAAAAACCATTTAGTATGGTTGCAAGCCCCATCGGTATAGCGCCTAAAAACAAGCTCATATTTGGATGATTAAATACTTGCTTCGCTTCATGAGGGAAAAGAAACCATCGCAATAAATAAAGACCTGAAAAAACACTAAATAGAACAATATTAAATTGCCATAACAGTGTAGCCAGCATAAATAAAAATGATTTGGCAAATGGAAGCTGAATTAAAATCATACTAACCACACCAGTACCCATAGTTGCTGTAAACCAATTTGGGGTAAAATGCCGTATAACATCTTTACTTTGATTTAATTGGTAAAAGGGTCTTTTCATCTTAATTCTCTAATCAAAGAGTGGATGAAACTATAGTAGGATAAATTAATAATAAGAAAAATTGATTTATTTTTATTTAATTCATCAATTTTTCAGATATAACAGATATTCATATTGAAAAATACCTGAGTAAAAACACAACAACAAGACGAATCTGTGAGATTATGGCAATATATAGCCCTTGCAAAAATAGCCATATTTTAAGTTCATGAAACTGCTACGTCTTAATGCGTTATCGCCCAATTTCCAGTTGCCGCAAACAGCGGTAACTATTGGTAATTTTGATGGTGTCCATTTAGGTCACCAAGCGATGATTGCTCAACTGAAAAAAATTGCTGCAGCACAAGGCTTAAAAACATTGGTCATGATTTTTGAGCCCCAACCGCTTGAGTTCTTTAAAGGCTACGATGCCCCGCCTCGTATTAATTCATTACGGGAAAAAGTTGAATATCTAGCAGAACTTGGGGTGGATTACATTGCGGTTGCCAAGTTTGACCAGCATTTCCGTAGCATGAGTGCTTCTGAGTTTGCAGATTTATTAAAAGACAAATTAAATGCTCAAGCTTTGGTTTTAGGAGATGACTTTCATTTCGGCAAAGACCGTCAAGGTAACAGCGAATTTTTAAGAAATTACGGCTTTCAAGTCACAAATTTACATACGATTGAACTCGAAGGTGAACGCGTCAGTTCAACTCGTATTCGACAAGTGCTTCAAGTGGGTAATCTCGCTTTAGCAGCTAAATTATTAGGCCGTCCGTACAGTATTACCGGACGCGTTCAATATGGCGACCAAATTGGACGAACTTTAGATTTTCCAACGATTAATGTTCGTCTAAACCGCCATAAGCCTTGTTTAAATGGTATTTATGGCGTTGAAGTCATTTGCGAGACAACTTCGCTAACTCAAAAAGTGCTTCAGGACGACCCTGAAAAACCGGGAATTGCCGGATATCATGAAAACAGCCTTTATGGTGCAGGTCATGTCGGTACTCGCCCAGCCATCCAGCAAGAGCATCCAGAGTGGAGATTAGAAGTACATTTCCCTGATGTTTCTGCTAATCTGTATGGCTTATTTATGCGGGTGACTTTTCTTCACTATCTTCATGGTGAATTAAACTACCCTTCGCTTGAAGCACTTAAGGCAGGAATTGATAATGACGTGCAGCAATTACGACAATATCGTAACGACACGACACAATTTCCTTTTTAATTCGAATTTTGATTGTAAAACATGTCGGCTCCCAAGCTGATTAAACTGGAAGACAACTTGCATGAGCGATAAGCAAACTACTGAAAATGCAGTGGACTACAAAGCCACGCTAAACCTGCCGGATACTCAATTTGCAATGAAAGCAAATTTGGCAGTACGTGAAGTGAAATGGTTAGAAGAGTGGTATACCGACAACATTTATCAGCAGATTCGTGCATCGCGTATTGGCAAGAAAAAATATATTTTGCATGATGGCCCTCCATATGCGAACGGTACAATTCACTTGGGCCATGCGGTTAATAAAGTACTCAAAGACGTCATCGTAAAAAGCCGTACTTTGGCAGGTTTCGATGCGCCATATGTACCAGGTTGGGACTGTCACGGTTTGCCAATCGAACTAAAAGTTGAAGAAAAAGTAGGTAAAGTGGGCGAAAAAGTTGATGCAGCCACTTTCCGTAAACACTGCCGTGAATATGCGCTAAAGCAAATTGATTTACAGCGTACTGACTTTAAACGTCTTGGTATTTTAGGTGATTGGGATAATCCTTATCTCACCATGAACTACAAACAAGAAGCCGATATCGTTCGTGCTTTAGGTTTAATCCAAAAAAATGGTCATATCCAGCCCGGCTTAAAGCCAGTGAACTGGTGTATGGACTGTGGCTCAGCACTTGCTGAAGCTGAAGTTGAATACGAAGATAAAAAATCAGACGCAATTGACGTTGGTTTTGGCGTTGTAGATTTAAAAGACTTAAGCGCTCGTGTAAATGTAGATGTTCAAGATCCAACTGATATCGTGATCTGGACCACTACACCTTGGACATTACCTGCGAACCAAGCAGTTGCATTGCATGCCGAAATTGAATATCAATTGGTACAAGTGATTACTGAACGTGGTAAGCAAAACTTTATTCTTGCTAAAGACCTAGTTGCTTCTGCAATTGAGCGTTACAAGCTTGAAAACCCAGTTGTTTTAGCTGACTTCACTGGTTCAGCTCTTGAAAACCTTACTTTACAACACCCTTTACTTACCGATCGCCAAGTTCCGGTTATTTTGGGTGAACACGTTATCGCAACAAGCGGTACAGGTGCTGTACACACTGCGCCTGGCCACGGTGCAGATGACTATAAAGTAGGTCTTCAATACAACCTTAAAGTTGAAAACCCAGTGGGTGGTAACGGAGTTTACTTACCAACTGCACCAATCTTTGCTGGTGAGCACATCTATAAAGCTAATCCAAAGATTATCGAAGCTTTAGGTGCTTTAGGTCGCTTATGGGCTCATCAACCGATTAAACACAGCTATCCACATTGCTGGCGCCATAAAACTCCTATTATTTTCCGTGCTACACCACAATGGTTTATCAGCATGGATCAAAAAGGTTTACGTGACGGTGCGCTTAACGCGATTGAAAACGATATCGAGTTTGTACCGAACTGGGGTAAAAACCGTATTGAATCAATGATCGAAGGCCGTCCGGACTGGTGTATCTCACGTCAACGTACTTGGGGTGTGCCAATTCCTTTCTTCGTTCATAAAGATACGAATGAATTGCACCCTCGTACGCCTGAACTCATTGAAGAAGTTGCAAAACTTATCGAACAAGAAGGTATCGATGCATGGTTTAACCGTGATGCAAAAGACTTCATTGGTGAAGATGCTGAACAGTACAATGCTGTTCGTGATACGCTTGATGTATGGTTTGACTCTGGAACAACACATTACGCTGTACTTGAGCAACGTGAAGAATTAGAAAGCCCTGCTGACTTATATTTAGAAGGTTCAGACCAACACCGTGGCTGGTTCCAATCTTCTTTATTAACCTCTATGGCAATTCACAACCGTGCGCCATATAAAGCCTTGTTAACTCACGGTTTTACAGTGGATGAAAATGGCCGTAAATTGTCGAAATCTTTAGGCAACTATATTCCGCTTGAAGAAATCATCAAACAACTGGGTGCCGATGGCTTACGTTTATATGTAGCATCTAGCGACTATCGCTATGAAATTGCAGCATCAAAAGAAATCTTTAGCCGTGTAAGTGATAGCTACCGTCGTATTCGTAATACGCTCCGCTTCTTGCTTGCAAACTTAAATGGTTTCAAACCAAGTACAGATGCTCTGGCAGTAGATGACCTTATTGCCCTTGATCAATACATCTTGCAACGTGCGAATGAAGTACAACAAACTATTATCGCGGCCTATGAAGAAATGAACTTCCATGTCGTGTGTAGCGCATTAACAAGCTTCTGTATTAATGACTTAGGTGGTTTCTACCTAGATATCATCAAAGACCGTCAATACACCACTAAGGCTGACTCACAAGCACGTCGTTCTGCACAAACAGCGCTTTACCATATCGTACAAGCATTTGTGCGCTGGATGAGCCCAATCTTAAGCTTCACTGCTCAAGAAGCTTGGCCACTTATTCCAGAACAAACTGAAAAGTATGTATTTACAGCTGAATGGTATGATCTACCTGTTTCATCAAAAGCAAACTTGCTTTCTGAAGCAGATTGGCAAACATTGATTAGCGTAAAATCTGCAGTAAATAAACAGATTGAAGCAGCTCGTAACGCTAAACTTGTCGGTAGTAATCTTTCAGCCAAAGTTGAACTTTGGGCAAATGAATCATTACAAACAGTTTTAAACCAACTGGCTGATGAACTCCGTTTTGTTCTTATTACTTCGCAAGTAGTAGTACATCCATTTGCTGAACAAGGTGAAGCAACTGAAATGGAAGGCTTACGTGTACAAGTATCTGCAGCTGAAGGTGAAAAATGTGCACGTTGCTGGCATGTCCTTCCTGATGTGAATACACACGCCGATCATCCTGGTTTATGTGGTCGTTGTATTGTGAACGTCACTGGTCGTGGCGAAGTGAGAAAATATGCCTAATTCACAAGCTAAAAAAGGCTTATTCCAGTTTTATCCGCACAACCTCATTTGGCTTGGACTTTCTGTCCTTGCCATTGTGTTGGATCAATGGACAAAATGGATTGCAAGTACACATCTGAACTACGCAGATCCTGTACCTGTACTTCCATTTTTAAACTGGACACTATTACATAACTATGGTGCAGCTTTTAGCTTTTTATCTGATGCTGGAGGATGGCAACGCTATTTCTTCACATCTTTGGCAGGCTTAGTTTCAATACTTTTTGTATTTTGGTTGCTACGTATGCCTAAAAAAATGGTGGTGCTACCTGTAGCTATCGCTTTAATTTTAGGTGGAGCATTAGGTAATTTAATTGACCGTATTACTTTAGGGTATGTGGTCGATTTCATTCATGTTTATTACCAAAATCATCACTTTCCAGCTTTTAATATTGCGGACAGTGCCATTACTCTAGGTACCATTTTGCTACTCATCGATACATTCTTCCTTGAGAAGCAAAGACCTAAAAATTCGGATGCATAATATGACCGAAATTATTCAACCTAATGAAGAAATTCGTATTACTGACGGTTCTAAAGTTGAACTACACTTTTCTGTTGCGATCGAAAATGGTGTAGAAATTGACAATACACGTAACCGTGAAGAGCCTGTTAGCTTGACTATTGGTGACGGTAACTTATTACCAGGCTTTGAGAAAGCATTACTTGGCTTACGTGCAGGCGATCGACGTACTGTACATCTTCCACCAGAAGATGCTTTTGGTCCTTGGAATCCGGAAAATATACAAACTTTTGATACGGTTAAATTCGAACAACGGCCTATTCCTGGTCACATGATCGAGTTTGAAGATAAAGCAAAAGCAACTTTATTTGGTGTTGTGAAGTCAGTGAATGATGATATTACTGAAATCGATTTCAACCACCCTCTAGCCGGCAAAAATATTACTTTTGAAGTAGAGATATTCAAAGTGACTCCAGCTGGTCAGCAAGGCATTAAGATCATGTAAAAAAAGCCCTCGATTGAGGGCTTTTTTATTATTTAACCTTTTATGGATGACATAAGAATCCTTACAAATTCTATATTCTCACGCTCTATGTAATGAATTAAGTTATAAAGATAAAAATCCTTAGGAAAAATATATGCTGGTCTATATCATCGTAGGAAGTGTCCGTGAAGGACGCACAGCTATTAAAATTGCCAATTGGTTAGAAACAGCAATTCCATCATTTAATCTAGAAGATTTTCAGACAGAAGTAATTGATTTAAAAGAGTGGAATTTACCGTTATTTTCAGGCTCACACCCACCTGCAACAGGTATTTATGATCAACCAAAACAACAAGAATGGGCAGATAAAATTGCCAAAGCTGATGCATTTATTTTTATTAGCCCCGAATACAATCATGGATATAGTCCAGCTTTAAAAAATGCTCTGGACTATGTAGGTAAAGAATGGAGTGGTAAACCTGCTGCATTTATTGGCTATGGTTCAACGAATGGTTCTCGGTCTATTAGCCAAATACGCCAAGTCACCTCAAGTTTAAGTATTGTTGACCCAAATGCTGTAATAGAAATACGAGATATCTTTAAACGCAATAAAGATGAAAAGTTTGAAGCCAATGAATTTGAAGTAAAAGCGCTTCAATCAATTGTTGAAAAGCTGCAAAAATATCATTTGTCTTAAATTGAACAAAAAGCCTCTTTTCCCAATAAAAGGGGCTTTTTAATTTTATAAACTTTTTAAATAATTCACTACGTCTGTATTCCCAGCCATTTCTGCTAGCTGTAGTGCTGTGTATTCGCTTTTATAAGCAACATGTGCCCCTTTTTCAACTAAGAGCTTCACTATCTCTAAATGGTCATTTTCAGCAGCTGCCTGTAGAGCACTATATCCCTCATCATCTGTCTGATTAGGATCTTCTCCATCTATTAGTAATTGCTTTACTTGCTCTAGATCACCTAAAGATGCCCAATAGATCAACTCTGGAAGAGAAAGTTCTTCATTATTTTCAGGTAATTGAGAGAAAGAATTAAATTTCACGAGATCACGCCCAAATAAAAAGCTTCTTCATTATATCTCTGAAGCAGGACAACCGTGCAAATCTGATTTTTAGTTATGTGTTTTCACTTTATTTCTTCGCCCATAAAAAAACACCCCGACCTCTTTTGAGATTGGGGTGTTTAGAATAATGAGCTGGCGATGACTTACTCTCACATGGGTAACCCCACACTACCATCAGCGCTAAGAGGTTTCACTTCTGAGTTCGGGAAGGGATCAGGTGGTTCACTCTTGCTATGGTCGCCAGCACAACTGTTTATGGATACTTGCTTTGGTCTTATTGACTGCCGAAGCGTTTTCCAAATCTTTACAGACTGGGCTGATTGAATCTGATTGTGTTCATTTTATCTAGTGGAATAACTAAATCAAGTTGCTTTGTAGATTTATGAATCGATTGATGCTTTATATACAACTGCTTGGGTGTTGTATAGTCAAGCCTCACGAGCAATTAGTATTGGTCAGCTTCACATATCACTATGCTTCCACATCCAACCTATCAACGTCCTAGTCTCGAACGGCTCTTTAGAGGAATAAATTCCTAGGGAAATCTTATCTTGAGGTAGGCTTCCCGCTTAGATGCTTTCAGCGGTTATCCCTTCCGAACATAGCTACCCGGCGATGCGACTGGCGTCACAACCGGTACACCAGAGGTTCGTCCACTCTGGTCCTCTCGTACTAGGAGCAGATCCTCTCAAATTTCCAGCGCCCACGGTAGATAGGGACCGAACTGTCTCACGACGTTCTAAACCCAGCTCGCGTACCTCTTTAAATGGCGAACAGCCATACCCTTGGGACCTGCTTCAGCCCCAGGATGAGATGAGCCGACATCGAGGTGCCAAACACCGCCGTCGATATGAACTCTTGGGCGGTATCAGCCTGTTATCCCCAGAGTACCTTTTATCCGTTGAGCGATGGCCCTTCCATACAGAACCACCGGATCACTAAGACCTACTTTCGTACCTGCTCGACTTGTGGGTCTCGCAGTTAAGCGCGCTTTTGCCTTTATACTCTACGCGTGATTTCCGACCACGCTGAGCGCACCTTCGTACTCCTCCGTTACTCTTTAGGAGGAGACCGCCCCAGTCAAACTACCCACCAGACACGGTCCTCGTCCCGGATAACGGGACAGAGTTAGAACCTCAACATTACCAGGGTGGTATTTCAAGGACGGCTCCATTGGAACTAGCGTTCCAACTTCAAAGCCTCCCACCTATCCTACACAAGTAAGGTCAAAGTTCAGTGTCAAGCTGCAGTAAAGGTTCACGGGGTCTTTCCGTCTAGCCGCGGGTACACTGCATCTTCACAGCGATTTCGATTTCACTGAGCCTCTGCTGGAGACAGCGCCGCCATCATTATGCCATTCGTGCAGGTCGGAACTTACCCGACAAGGAATTTCGCTACCTTAGGACCGTTATAGTTACGGCCGCCGTTTACTGGGGCTTCGATCAAGAGCTTCGCTTACGCTAACCCCATCAATTAACCTTCCAGCACCGGGCAGGCATCACACCCTATACGTCCACTTTCGTGTTTGCAGAGTGCTATGTTTTTAATAAACAGTTGCAGCGGCCTGGTTTCTGCGGCTGTCATCAGCTCAGGAAGCAAGTTCCATCACCAACAACAGCGTACCTTCTCCCGAAGTTACGGTACCATTTTGCCTAGTTCCTTCAGCAGAGTTCTCTCAAGCGCCTTGGTCTACTCGACCTGACCACCTGTGTCGGTTTCGGGTACGATTCCTGTGTAACTGAAGCTTAGAGACTTTTCCTGGAAGCATGGTATCAGCCACTTCGCTGTACAAGTACAGCTTGCTATCGGATCTCAGTATAGAGTACCCCGGATTTGCCTAAGATACATACCTACATCCTTCCACCTGGACAACCAACGCCAGGCTGACTTAACCTTCTCCGTCCTCTCATCGCATTACACAGAAGTATTGGAATATTAACCAATTTCCCATCGACTACGCCTTTCGGCCTCGCCTTAGGGGTCGACTCACCCAGCCCCGATTAACGTTGGACTGGAACCCTTGGTCTTTCGGCGAACGGGTTTTTCACCCGTTTTGTCGTTACTCACGTCAGCATTCGCACTTCTGATACCTCCAGCATACTTCTCAATACACCTTCATCGGCTTACAGAACGCTCCCCTACCACTTGACTAATGTCAAATCCGCAGCTTCGGCACATAGTTTTAGCCCCGTTACATCTTCCGCGCAGGCCGACTCGACTAGTGAGCTATTACGCTTTCTTTAAAGGGTGGCTGCTTCTAAGCCAACCTCCTAGCTGTCTATGCCTTCCCACATCGTTTCCCACTTAACTATGATTTTGGGGCCTTAGCTGGCGGTCTGGATTGTTTTCCTCTTGACTACGGACGTTAGCACCCGCAGTCTGTCTCCCGGATAGTACTCATAGGTATTCGGAGTTTGCATCGGTTTGGTAAGTCGGGATGACCCCCTAGCCGAAACAGTGCTCTACCCCCTATGGTATTCGTCCGAGGCGCTACCTAAATAGCTTTCGGGGAGAACCAGCTATCACCAGGCTTGATTAGCCTTTCACCCCTATCCACAAGTCATCCCCTGGCTTTTCAACGACAGTGGGTTCGGTCCTCCAGTTAGTGTTACCCAACCTTCAACCTGCTCATGGATAGATCGCCTGGTTTCGGGTCTATACCCAGCAACTAAACGCCCTATTAAGACTCGATTTCTCTACGGCTCCCCTATACGGTTAACCTCGCTACTGAATATAAGTCGCTGACCCATTATACAAAAGGTACGCAGTCACACCACGAAGGTGCTCCCACTGCTTGTATGCATGCGGTTTCAGGATCTATTTCACTCCCCTCACAGGGGTTCTTTTCGCCTTTCCCTCACGGTACTGGTTCACTATCGGTCAGTCAGGAGTATTTAGCCTTGGAGGATGGTCCCCCCATATTCAGACAAGGTTTCACGTGCCTCGCCCTACTCGTCATCATTATGTGTGCCCTTTCGTGTACGGGAATATCACCCTCTACGTTCGCACTTCCCAGAGCGTTCCACTAAAACACACATAACTTAATGGGCTGATCCCCGTTCGCTCGCCGCTACTGAGGGAATCTCAATTGATTTCTTTTCCTAAGGGTACTGAGATGTTTCACTTCCCCTCGTTCGCCTTGCAACACTATGTATTCATGTTGCAATACCTACCTTAAAGTAGGTGGGTTCCCCCATTCAGACATCTCCGGATCAAAGGATATTTGCCGCCTCCCCGGAGCTTTTCGCAGGCTATCACGTCTTTCATCGCCTCTGACTGCCAAGGCATCCACCACATGCACTTAATTACTTGACTATACAACCCCAAACAGTCGACGTTACCTACAAGTTAGTAACTTCAACATTTCAGTTTAGAGTACTGTGTATTTAAACACTGTACAGCTTCAATCTAAATTCATATACCAAAACGCTTGATTCAGTTAATTTGCTAGTTCTCAATTCATTCAGATTAATTGCTTAATCTAAACTCTTGAGTGAACAATTTATTTCAGACTCAATTTTGCCAATCTGTTAATGAATAAACATGCCTTCGTCAGGTCATGCTTAATACCGTGATACTTAAATCACAGAAGTTAATAAACCAAGACCGAAATCTCTATTTACTAATTTCTGTAATCCGAACTTATCTTAAGTTCTGGTGGAGACTAGGAGAGTCGAACTCCTGACCTCCTGCGTGCAAAGCAGGCGCTCTACCAACTAAGCTAAGTCCCCAGCTTACATCATCAGTCATGTATCTTTTATCTATAACTTTAACCAGTCAAAGTCATGGTGGGTCTGACAAGACTTGAACTTGTGACCCCACGCTTATCAAGCGTGTGCTCTAACCAACTGAGCTACAGACCCTCAGATACATCTATGAAGAACAACTTGTTGTGGATTCTTACCAATCGTCAATCTTTCGTTAAGGAGGTGATCCAGCCGCAGGTTCCCCTACGGCTACCTTGTTACGACTTCACCCCAGTCATCGGCCACACCGTGGTAACCGCCCTCTTTGCAGTTAGGCTAGCTACTTCTGGTGCAACAAACTCCCATGGTGTGACGGGCGGTGTGTACAAGGCCCGGGAACGTATTCACCGCGGCATTCTGATCCGCGATTACTAGCGATTCCGACTTCATGGAGTCGAGTTGCAGACTCCAATCCGGACTACGATCGGCTTTTTGAGATTAGCATCACATCGCTGTGTAGCAACCCTTTGTACCGACCATTGTAGCACGTGTGTAGCCCTGGCCGTAAGGGCCATGATGACTTGACGTCGTCCCCGCCTTCCTCCAGTTTGTCACTGGCAGTATCCTTAAAGTTCCCGACATTACTCGCTGGCAAATAAGGAAAAGGGTTGCGCTCGTTGCGGGACTTAACCCAACATCTCACGACACGAGCTGACGACAGCCATGCAGCACCTGTATGTAAGTTCCCGAAGGCACCAATCCATCTCTGGAAAGTTCTTACTATGTCAAGGCCAGGTAAGGTTCTTCGCGTTGCATCGAATTAAACCACATGCTCCACCGCTTGTGCGGGCCCCCGTCAATTCATTTGAGTTTTAGTCTTGCGACCGTACTCCCCAGGCGGTCTACTTATCGCGTTAGCTGCGCCACTAAAGCCTCAAAGGCCCCAACGGCTAGTAGACATCGTTTACGGCATGGACTACCAGGGTATCTAATCCTGTTTGCTCCCCATGCTTTCGCACCTCAGCGTCAGTGTTAGGCCAGATGGCTGCCTTCGCCATCGGTATTCCTCCAGATCTCTACGCATTTCACCGCTACACCTGGAATTCTACCATCCTCTCCCACACTCTAGCTAACCAGTATCGAATGCAATTCCCAAGTTAAGCTCGGGGATTTCACATTTGACTTAATTAGCCGCCTACGCGCGCTTTACGCCCAGTAAATCCGATTAACGCTTGCACCCTCTGTATTACCGCGGCTGCTGGCACAGAGTTAGCCGGTGCTTATTCTGCGAGTAACGTCCACTATCTCTAGGTATTATCTAAAGTAGCCTCCTCCTCGCTTAAAGTGCTTTACAACCATAAGGCCTTCTTCACACACGCGGCATGGCTGGATCAGGCTTGCGCCCATTGTCCAATATTCCCCACTGCTGCCTCCCGTAGGAGTCTGGGCCGTGTCTCAGTCCCAGTGTGGCGGATCATCCTCTCAGACCCGCTACAGATCGTCGCCTTGGTAGGCCTTTACCCCACCAACTAGCTAATCCGACTTAGGCTCATCTATTAGCGCAAGGTCCGAAGATCCCCTGCTTTCTCCCGTAGGACGTATGCGGTATTAGCATCCCTTTCGAGATGTTGTCCCCCACTAATAGGCAGATTCCTAAGCATTACTCACCCGTCCGCCGCTAGGTCCGGTAGCAAGCTACCTTCCCCCGCTCGACTTGCATGTGTTAAGCCTGCCGCCAGCGTTCAATCTGAGCCATGATCAAACTCTTCAGTTAAAATCATTTTGCACCTTATTTATAGACAAGGTGCCAATTCTGGCTCATCAATTACTGACTTAAATTTCGCTCAAATAAACTTCGAGTAATTTAAACCAATCAATCAATGAAAATTATTTCGATTAATCAATCAGTAAAAATCCACACAAGTTGTTCTTCAATTCTCTTAATGAT
>NZ_JAKTHZ010000010.1:0-101737 GCF_027854645.1 Acinetobacter sp. AOR41_HL
TTAGGGGCGTCGCCAAGTGGTAAGGCAGCGGGTTTTGATCTCGCCATCCGTTGGTTCGAATCCAGCCGCCCCTGCCATTCTTCTTATTTTAAAGACAGACTTAATTGCCTTGCTTTTTGTTGATTATTCTTGACATTGCATTGCAAAAATATTAAAGTTCTGCCGCATTAGGGGCGTCGCCAAGTGGTAAGGCAGCGGGTTTTGATCTCGCCATCCGTTGGTTCGAATCCAGCCGCCCCTGCCATCTATTTCATTACATACCAACCGCCAAGGGTGCTTCATGCCCAATCTTGTCGTTTTTAGTGGAAATGCTCATCCACAGTTCGCTCAAAAAGTCGTAAGTCACTTACATATCCCTCTAGGTGCTGCATCAGTCGGTCACTTTTCTGATGGAGAAATTTCAGTAGAAATTACTGAAAATGTTCGTGGTAAAGACGTATTTATCGTTCAGCCTACTTGTGCGCCTACCAATGATAACCTTATGGAAATCTTGGTTATGGCAGATGCTTTGCGTCGTGCAAGTGCTGGTCGTATTACCGCTGTTATTCCTTATTTTGGTTATGCTCGCCAAGACCGTCGTCCACGTTCTGCACGTGTGCCGATTACAGCTAAAGTTGTTGCAGACATGCTTACCACTGTTGGTATTGATCGTGTCGTAATGATTGATTTACATGCTGACCAAATCCAAGGTTTCTTCGATATTCCAGTCGACAACATCTACGGTACTCCTGCTTTGCTTGCTGACTTACGTCAACAACAACATGATAACCTTATGGTGGTTTCTCCTGACGTTGGTGGTGTAGTACGTGCTCGTGCTGTTGCCAAACAGATGGGTGACATCGATTTAGCAATTATCGACAAACGTCGTCAAAAAGCCAACGAATCGCAAGTTATGCATTTGATTGGTGATGTAAAAGATCGTGATTGCGTTATTGTAGATGACATGGTTGATACTGCTGGTACATTGTGTAAAGCAGCTGATGCACTTAAGCAATTCGGTGCACGTCGTGTTGTTGCATATGCAACTCACCCTGTACTTTCAGGTAAAGCAATTGAGAACTTACGTAACTCAGTAATTGATGAGTTAGTCGTAACTGACACAATTCCTCTTTCTGAAGAAGCATTGAACTTGGGCAAAATCCGTCAAGTTTCTGTTGCTAGCATGGTTGCTGAAACGATTCGTCGTATTAATAACGAAGAGTCTATCAGCGCGATGTTCGATAGTTTATAATATTGCAGCTTTTTCTTAACCCTGGCCTTGGCTGGGGTTTTCTATCACTAAACTGGTCGCAAGTTTAGTTTATTTAATCTTTAATGAGGATTTATCTCATGGCAAACTTCGTATTCAACGCTCAAGCGCGTGCTGAAGACAAACAAGGGAAAGGTGCGAGCCGCCGCCTTCGTCGCGAATCTTTAGTTCCAGCTATCATCTACGGTGGTAACGCTGAACCTGTAAGTGTTACTTTAGAACTTCGTGAGCTTGTAAAAGCTTTAGAAAGCAATGCTTTCTTTGAAGAAGTTGTAGAAATCAAAGTGGGCGATAAAGTTGAAAACGTTAAAATCCAAGCGTTACAACGTCATCCATCTAAAAACACTCCTATGCACGCTGACTTCAAACGCGCATAAGTGTTTAAAGGCGTAAATTAGTGTCAAATATTTCGCTAATTGTTGGTTTGGGCAATCCTGGTTCAGAATATGCCCAAACCCGCCATAATGCAGGTTTTTGGTTCGTTGAACAGCTTGCAGATAAATATGGCATTACATTAAAAAATGATCCAAAATTTCACGGAATTAGTGGTCGTGGTAATATAGAAGGGCACGATGTTCGTTTACTTCTACCAACGACTTATATGAATCGTTCCGGACAAAGTGTTGTTCCTTTCTCAAAGTTCTATCAAATTGCTCCTGAAGCAATTCTGATTGCTCATGATGAACTTGATATGAACCCTGGTGTAATTCGTCTTAAAACAGGCGGTGGGCACGGCGGTCATAACGGTTTACGTGATATTGTCCCACATATTGGTCCAAATTTTCATCGTTTACGAATTGGTATTGGACATCCAGGTTCAAAAGAAAGAGTTTCTGGGCATGTACTCGGAAAAGCGCCAAGTAGTGAACAAAGCCTGATGGATGGAGCAATTGATCACGCTCTTTCTAAAGTGAAGTTACTTGTTCAAGGACAAGTATCACAGGCCATGAACCAAATTAATGCGTATAAACCAGCTTAAATTGTTGAACAATCAAGCTTGCTATCTTGCTTTTTTAGGAGCAAAATGCGCATCAGCCACATTGCCAGAACGGCAAGGGCAAAAGATTTCACTATAAGATCTTCTTAGGTCTACTCAGGAGACGCTAGCCATGCTATCTCGTTTATTAAAATGCAAAATTCACCGTGCAGTTGTAACCCATGCTGAACTTCACTATGAAGGTTCTTGTGCAATTGATGGCGTATTAATGGATTTAGCTGGTATTCGTGAATACGAAGAAATCCACGTTTGGAACGTAACTAATGGCAAGCGCTTCACAACTTACGCGATTCGTGGTGAAGATAACTCTGGCATTATTTCAGTAAATGGTGGTGCTGCTCACCAAGCAGATGTTGGCGATCTTGTAATTATTGCTACTTTTGGTGATTTCACCGAAGCTGAAGCAAATGCTCACAAACCACGTTTGGTATATGCAAACCCAGACAATACAGTCAACCACACAGCGAACTGCATTCCTGTGCAAGTTGCCTAATTAAAGATTTAAAAGTAAAAAAGCCCGTAAATACGGGCTTTTTTATACGCCTTTATAAACTTCTAGCAGTCCCCTTCCACCAACTGTGCTGTTGCTTACAGTTTAAAGGCTGTAGCTCTTCTCCACGTAAATCAAATAAAATCGCCTCTCCTTTTGTATTTACCTTAAATTCAGCATACTTTGCTTTCCCATAGCATTGAGCTAGACCCTCGGCAAATAAGAAGCTTCGAGAAGCTGGATATAAAGCCTGTAAACGATTTTCAGGATTTTTTAAAATTAAACGCTGCCCAGCAAATGAATTGTGAGTATCTAAAATGGTACGAACTACTCGATTTTGTGAATCTAAAATAACTTTTGCTGGAACAGAAGCATGATTAAAAATCACTTGATCTAAAGCCTCACTTTCACTTCCCGAAAGCGCTTTGAGAGATTGTAAATTTAATTCATATGCGAGCGCCATATAGTCCCCCTGTAAAATAGAGCGAGGGTCAACCGGCTTAAGCTTAATAAAAATACTTTTACTCTGATGCAGGTGCCATTCATTTTTCGCAACCAAACCTGCAAAAAATAATACAGTGGTTACTGCAAGCATAAGGGAGAAATACTTTTTCATTACTTTTCCCCCTCAATAAAATTGCTTTTAGCTTCCTTCAGAAGCAATCCATATAAAGCCAACAATATAATTCCTGACACCAAGATTGATGCACTTTTAGCTAAAAAACTTAATTGTAAACTGTAATAAAGTTGCCAAAGCACAAAGGTAAATACTATTAGCGTAACACCATAAACAATGCGATCTTGATTTTTTAAAGCCCATGTCAAAATTACAAATAAAATGAATACATCAAAATAGCCGAGTGCAATAAGTGCTATGCCAAAAATTAAAAAAGCAACGAAAGTGAGAGCTTGAAGCTGCCTATATAAATAGAAAAGGCTAAAGCACAATAACCATAGACTTGGAAAAATATAGATAAACCATAATGGCTGATCAGCAGTATCAATCAACGCAAGCCCCATAAAATTGTTAAAGAATGAGCTCACAAAAATGACACTAAGTACACATAAAAAAATACTCCGCTCATACGATATAACCGCTTTACTCCCTATCAGTATTATCAAGCTAAAAATCAAATAGTTAAGTAAAGTTAAATTGAAATAAGTTTGAGTAGAATGTACCGACCACAATGAATGGTCTAGTTGCAGTATGTAGATAAATGCTATGCCATAAGTTGCGAGCATTTGAATTAAAACAAAGAACCAATGAGGCTTAAGAAAATAACTGACGCATAGAATAAAAATCTGGGCAATCAATACCCATAAAATTTGATTTGTTTCAGAACCAAGATGAAATAAAAAAGCAGTCTGTCCACTCACAAATAAACAATATGCAAATTGCCGAATGAAATAGCTTTGCGATTTTGTTAGTAAAGTTATAGCTATAGCAACAAAGATGATTCCAATAACTAAGGAAATAGTCTCCCAAAACACTAAAGTAAATGCTGCAAGTACTAAGCCAGCAAGCCAAGCACCAATTGCTAAAGGAATGATATAAAAACGGCTTTGGCGAAAAATTCTTATTAAGAAATAACTAATGAGTGCAAACCAAATGAAAATAATGCCCGCGATCAATAAAAAGATGAATTCATTAGAATCTTTAAATAGATGATTAATACCATCTACAAGCCATATTGTAGCTGTCACGCCAAGAACAGCAGCCATTAAACTGGCACATAGCTGATCATTCTTTTTGAAGAAATAATAAAAAGCAATAATTCCTAGTAAGAACGCCGATATCAGATAAGGTAAATTTTCACTTGATAAGAATTGAATCATCCCTGTTATTGAAATGACAGCAAACCAAGCAATAAAAACAAAACGTAAGGCTATATATTTCTTTTGACAGATCCAGAACTGTACAAGACTTAATAAATTTAGAGCAAAAAGATAAAGATAAAGATAAGGAAACTTTTCTACCCAGAAAGTCTGTTTTAAAAATAAAAATAGGGCGAGTTGGCTTGTAATACAAATTAAAGCAAAGATTCCAATATTTGGTCGATATAGCCACGGCAATAAAAGCAAAGTCCAAATCAAGAAAAGTAAATAACTGTCTGCACCAGTTTGATAAACTTGTCCAATTACAGCCAAACTCAAACCGATCATTAAGCCGCAAGTACCATGTAAAGTCTGCCGTATTCCCTCGCTTAAGGTATCGTTTATGCTCATCCAAGCTGTGATAAGCAATATAACAGGTGGAATAATGAGTTGAATGCTATCAGGAAGCATCAACCAATTAGCAGCAATTAAGTACAGAATACTGAGCGCCATAAATACATAACTGAAAATATGGAGATGCTGAATAAATAAAGTATTCCTAAAAGGATAATAATCTCTTATCTGCATGAAGCACCTGTTTTATTTATAATTTTCTAGAAAAAACATAACACTCACTTTTAAGCTCAACAAGTAAGCTCTTGTTAAAAAGCCTATTTCAATTTATGAAAATACTTATTCATTAAAGAGACTTAGCATTCTACAAAAGCATCTAGCCAATTTTGCCAAGCGCGCTATAATAAAACCCATCGCTTCAGGGCGGGGTGTAATTCCCCACCGGTGGTAAAGTTAATTTTTATTGTTAAATTAACAAGCCCACGAGCTTAAATTATGTAATTTGAGCAGATTTGGTGAAACTCCAAAGCCGACGGTATAGTCCGGATGAAAGAAGACGACGAACTGGAATAAATTCATTTTATTTCAGTGCCAGCCTGTTTTTGCATCAGTCCTGAAATGTTCAACCGTATTCTTACGAGAGCGTTTCATTATGTCTAGTTTAATTCAACCAGAACTTTTTTTCTCAGCCCTCTCTCCTGCTGAGCAACGCATTCAACAAGCATTAGAAGATATCCGTCAAGGCAAACCTGTCTTGGTGATGGATGACTTCGACCGTGAAAATGAAGCAGATTTAATTGTTGCAGCGGAAACCCTAACTGTTGAGACCATGGCACGTATGATTCGTGATGGCTCAGGTATTGTATGTTTATGTCTTACTGAAGAGTTAGCAGATCATCTCGAACTTCCTCCGATGGTTTCTCAAAACTCAAGTCAGTTTCACACTGCATTTACAGTGACTATTGAAGCTGCTCAAGGCGTTACCACTGGCGTTTCTGCTAAAGACCGTGTAACCACAATTAAAACTGCAATTAAAGATGGCGCTGTCGCAAGTGATCTTAACCGTCCTGGTCACGTTTTCCCATTACGTGCACGTAATGGCGGCGTGCTTACTCGACGTGGTCATACTGAGGGAACAATTGATTTAGCAAGATTAGCGGGTTTAAAACCTGCTGGTGTGTTATGTGAATTAACTAATCCGGATGGCACTATGGCATCCGGCATTCAAGTTTTAGCATATGCACAAACTCATCACTTAACAGTGATTACAATTGAAG
Organism: Acinetobacter sp. AOR41_HL; assembly: GCF_027854645.1. Taxonomy (NCBI): domain Bacteria; kingdom Pseudomonadati; phylum Pseudomonadota; class Gammaproteobacteria; order Moraxellales; family Moraxellaceae; genus Acinetobacter; species Acinetobacter sp. AOR41_HL. The sequence goes on from NZ_JAKTHZ010000010.1 coordinate 6,183, forward strand.
AACTTGTTCAATACCGTCAACAACACGGTATTTAAATAAAAAAGGTTTGGCTTTAGATCAGATCAGAGCCAAACCTATAAATTAAAACTTACTTATATTTAAGAAACTTTCTTTTGTGCTGCCAGTTCTTCAACATAGTCCAAAAGTTCAGAGAATTGATTAATCATTGCTTTTGGCTGTGCTTGAGCAAGTTCCTCTGCTGTTCCATAACCATAAGTCACAGCTACCGCCTCAATACCATTGTGGCGAGCACCTAAAATATCATATTGACGATCACCCACCATTAAACACTCTTCTGGATTTAATTGCTCACGTTCAAGAATATAATGGATAAGCTCAGCTTTATTGGTCCGCTCACCCGTTAATTCACTGCCATAAATATCTACAAAATATTGGCTTAATTCAAAATGGTCTAAAATTCGTTTTGCATAAATCGTTGGTTTAGCAGTAGCAACGAACAAACGATATCCTTCTGCTTTTAAAGCTTTAAGGGTTTCTGCAACAGATGGATATACTTCATTTTCAAATAAGCCAATCACCGAAAAACGCTCACGGTAAGCAAGTAAAGCTTGCTCAGCTAGAGCATCATCTTGGGTAGCTAATAATTTTGCTAATGATGCTTTTAATGGCGGTCCAATTGTCCAATCAATATTTAAATCTGCAGCTAAAGGATAACCAAGCTTCCCCATTGCATAACGAATTGATGTATGGATGCCAACTTTAGGGTCTGTTAAGGTTCCATCTAAATCAATCAAAATATGTTTTATAGCCATTCAATCACTAACCCAGTAAAGTATTTAATTCAATTGGTCGAGAGTTTAATTAAACTCTCTTATACTAACGTAAATTTAAATTGAAAAGGAAATAACCGTGCGTCCAACCGTACTTTGTTTCTCGGGTTTAGACCCTTCAGGTGGTGCAGGTTTACAAGCCGATATTGAAGCGATTGGACAAAGTGGTGCCCATGCAGCAATTGCATGTACAGCTCTTACCATTCAAAACTCACAACAAGTATTTGGCTTTGAAGCAACCTCAAAAGAACTATTATTAGCCCAAGCAAATGCTGTTGTAGGCGATTTACCGATTAAATGTGTTAAGTCCGGTATGCTTGGCACAACAGATAATATTGCGGCTCTAGCCGAATTTTTACGTGCCCATCCTGACTATCAGTATGTATTAGACCCAGTATTAGTTGCTAATAGCGGTGGTTCTTTAGGAGATCAGGCAACTTTAGTTAAAGCATTTGTTGAGCTGATTCCCCTAGCGACACTTATTACGCCAAATACAGTTGAATTACGTGCATTAACAGGTATCAATGACTTAGAAGAAGCGACTCACAAGCTCTTTGAAATGGGTGCTAAAGCTGTATTAGTAAAGGGGGGACATGAAGATACCCCTAACTTCATTAAAAATAGTTTATATATTGATGGTGAACTTGCAGCGAGTAGTACTTGCCCTCGCCTTGAAGGTGAATATCATGGCTCAGGGTGTTCATTAGCAAGTTTTATTGCAGGTCGCTTAGCTTTAGGTGATTCCCTAAAAATTGCAGTACAGCATGCAGAAACATGGTTATTTGGTGTTTTAAAAAATGCCGAAACACCTGTACCTCATGGACAAAAGATTCCAAAACGATTTTAACAACTAAATAAAAAGGCGCTTAAAGCGCCTTTTTATTTATTCCAATTACTGTGGAATACGTAAAACTTGCCCAGGGAAAATCTCATCCGGATCTTTGAGCATTGGTTTATTTGCTTCAAAGATTTTCGGATACTGGTTAGCATCACCATAAAACTCTTTCGCAATTTTTGAAAGATTATCACCAGATTTTACCGTATAAAATTTGCTTTCCGGTTCAGGCGTAGCAACGGTCATCTGGTCATCTACATGTGCAACATGATCGACGTTACCAACAATAAGAATAATCTTTTCTTTATCCGCTTGGCTTTGTACTTGACCATTAATAGTCGCAGTATCAGTTGAACCATTATATGTTACAGATAAGCCTTCCACCCCGAGGCCTAAACTTTTAATTAATCCTAATAATTTATTCGCTACTTCTTGTGCAGAAGGTTCTGCTGGCGTTGCTGGAGCTGGTTGTGGTTCTGCTGGTGCGGTATTTTTCTTACCAATACCTTTTACAAAATCAAAAAGACCCATTTTTAGTCCTCATCTTATTGTTTATAGTAAAGTCATTAAACTGACCCTTATTGTTATACTTGAAAAAAGAGACACCTCTGCTATCAATTGAGGTTGATCTTGTAAAAATATGTATCTCTCTCAATTATTTTACATAAATAAAAAAAGCCACCTTACGGTGGCCTTCTTTTTAATCAGCAATATGCGAATTAACCAAGTTTTTTAGTTACATAGTCAATTGCAGATTGAACTGTAGTGATTTCGTTTGAATCTTCATCAGGGATAGTGATGTCGAAGTCATTTTCGAAAGACATAACAAGTTCAACTAAATCTAAAGAGTCAGCACCCAAGTCATCCATGAAAGATGCTTCGTTTTTAATCTCTTCAGCTTTAAGACCAAGTTGTTCTGCAACCGCTTGTTTAACGCGTTGTTCGATATCGCTCACAGGAATTCTCCTCATTGCTTGTGGCGTTTGATTTGCCACTAGTTTAATTGAATATAAAAATTTTTAAAAGTTTATACATCGGCGTTAGGCCATGTATAAACCACCATTTACATGTAATACCGTACCGGTAATGTAACCTGCTTTATCACTTGCAAGGAAACTCACCGCATTTGCGATATCTTGTGGCTCGCCTAAGCGATTTAAAGCCACTTGATCACTCATTTTTTTGCGAATGTCTTCACTAAGTGCATCTGTCATTTCTGTTGCAATAAAACCTGGTGCCACACTGTTTACAGTAATTTGGCGGCTACCCATCTCTTTTGCAAGACTACGGCTAAATGCTTCAATACCTGCTTTAGCAGCAGAATAGTTCGCTTGGCCTGGGTTTGCAAAATGAGCTACAACAGAACTGATATTAATAATGCGACCAAAACGTGCTTTCGTCATACCCTTAAGCACACGTTTAGATAAACGATAAACGGCTTTAAGGTGAATATTGAGAATGTCATCCCAATCATCTTCAGACATACGAAGCAACAAATTGTCTTTCGTAATACCTGCATTGTTAACGAGAACAAGTACAGGACCATAGTTCTGTTCAATATGAGATACGACTGCTTCAATCTCATTGAGATTGCGCACATCGAGAGCCAAACCTGCACCTTGTTCACCAAAGCTATCAGTTAGCTTTTGTGCACCAGATTCAGAAGTCGCAGTACCTACGACAAAATAACCGTCTTGAATAAGTTGCTGGGCAATTGCAGCGCCAATGCCCCGACTCGCGCCCGTTACTAATGCAACTTTGCGTTCTTGTGTCATGCAATTTTTCCTTCTGCCACTAAAACAGCATTTAGGGCATCTTCCATTTTGCTCTTACTATCAATAGAAAAAGCTTTTTCAATATTTGGTAAACGCTTTGCGAGATTACTCAATACTGTACCTGGACCACACTCAACAATGTACTGAATACCTTGGTCTTGTAGAGACTGCATGGTACGTGTCCATTGTACAGACTGGTACAATTGTGCCGTTAAAGCCTGACGTAATTGAGCAACATCGGTAGCAATTCCCGCGTTGACATTTTGTATTACAGGAATGGTAGGTAGCTCAATGGCAGTTTGTTCCAAAGCTTCTGCAAATTTTTCTGCTGCAGGTTTCATCAATGAACAATGCGATGGAACAGAAACCGGTAAAGCAATTGCTTTAGCAGATTGTTCTTTTGCAAGTGCCATAACTTGCTGTACAGATGCAGTACTACCAGCAATCACAACTTGACCTTGTGAATTATAGTTTGCTGCTTCAACTGAACCTTGACCTGATGCACTCACGCTCTGGCACAATTCAACTACTTTATCATCAGCTAAACCAAGAATAGCAGCCATAGCGCCTTCCCCTTGAGGAACAGCATTTTGCATGAGTTTTCCACGCAAATTAACTAATTTAACTGCATCCGCCAAACTCATTGAACCTGCTGCAACTAAAGCGCTGTATTCACCTAAAGAGTGACCTGCAAGGTATTTAGGGGCTAAACCACCTAAATCTAACCATAAACGCCATAAAGCAATACTGGCAGTTAATAATACAGGTTGGGTATTTTCTGTTTGGTCTAAACCTTCACCACTTTGTGCAATGTGCCAAAGATCAAATCCTAGCGCGTCTGAAGCTTCGGCAAAAGTTTGCCCAACTCCACTAAACTGTTCTGCGAGTTCAGCGAGCATACCAACTTTTTGTGAACCTTGACCTGGAAACACAAATGCAGTTTTTGTGGCTAAAGCTACTTGTTCAAGACGTTTAGCAGACATAAGAAATCCTTTTTGGGTTTTCACTCATTTCTCTGGAGCGGAAATTTAACATTTAATTTGTATATTTATAATTGCGAAAAACAACAAAAAAAGGGAGCTTTCGCTCCCATTTTTTCTATACTTAAGCATCACGCTTAATGCATATCATGCAATTATTCAGCATCAGCTGCTTTAGCGAATAATTGGCGACCACGGTAGAAACCGTCTTTAGTCACGTGGTGACGACGATGAGTTTCACCAGTTGCTTGGTCTACTGTTAATGCATTCTCGGTTAAAGCGTCATGTGAACGGCGCATGTCACGGCGAGAGCGACTTTTACGGTTTTGCTGAACGGCCATGATGGCTCCTTACAAAGATCGAAAAAATGGATCAGAACAAATTCAGTTGTCTTATCTCATAATCATAACACAAATTATGAGTTAAGTTTACCCTTCAAACCTGCCAAAACATCAAACGGGTTATCCCGTTTCTCTTCGACAACGTTCTGAATGGTAGGTTGATGTTTATGTTCACAAGCATCATGCTTGGGAGATAAAGGCATCAACAATAACAGTTCATCTTCTAGTAATGCGAGTAAGTTGATCGAAGCAGGTGTATCAAAATCACCTTTTGTCGAAGACTCACTTTCACCTAAAACGATGAAATCAGCATCCTCATCCAAGCGCTCTATCAGTGACTCATCATCTACAAGTGCAATATGAAAGTCAGAAACAATTGGCATTTCAACAGGTTCCAAACAACGTTGGCACTCCATTGGAACTTTTGTTTCCATGTGACCATCTAACCACACAATGCGATGATAGGCATCCATTGATAGCTTACAGTCTATGTTGATCAATTGGTTATCAATTGATCCAACAGCTTCACGAGCAATACGAGCAAGACGAGACAATGGCAGTTGACCTGACCATGTAAAGCCTTGTTCAGCCCATTTAAACGGCTCAATCTGTGCCGGAAAGGTATTTGCTGACATAATTAAGGCGGCAATTCTACAAATTCATCGGTACTCTGTCAAAGATTAAGATACAATTTTGTACTTCTTTAGACAGAACTCGGGGTAAATTAAGCAATGCACCTGTTGCAGCCGCAACCTGAAGTTAACACTTCATTACTCGTTTGCACCCATTCAACTCACCAAAACACTCTTTTACCAGACGTGGTGCAACTCTCACCATGGCCAAGCTCAAAATTAGAGTCTGAGCAAGTTGATTGGCTTATTTTACACTTTAATCACTGGTTTTCCCACCATAATGTGACATTAGTTCGTGGAGAATTTGAACCAGAATATTTCCCAGCAAATGAACATGAGCCAGCTAAAATCCAATTTGCTCATGGTTTTTTCAATAGCGCTTTGCATGAAATTAGCCATTGGACAATTGCAGGTGCAAAACGACGTCTGTTGCCCGATTTAGGTTATTGGTATGCGCCAGATGGCCGAACTAAAGAACAGCAGGATTTATTTGAACAAGTAGAAATCAAACCTCAAGCCATTGAATGGTTATTTGCCCAATCTTTTGGCAGAAAATTTAGAGTATCTCTAGATAACCTGACAGGTGATAGCGGAGATGGCAAAAAGTTTAAAGATAATGTTTATACCCAAGTCCAACGTTACTTTTCTGGTGAAGCTAAACTACCTGTTGATGCAGCAAGATTCATTGAATGTATTTGCCAATGTACACGAGCAGGTACAGCGTTACAATTAGATGAATTTAAACGTGAACTCCTTGATTAAATGACAAAAAAACTACGTAAGTTACTTGCTTCCCAAGTTTGAAAAGTCTAATACTATTTTTAATACTGGCGTGATGGAGTCTCTAAAATATGCTGCATTTACATGTACATCCTGAAAATCCACAGCAACGCCTCATTGATCAAGCTGTTGAGCGTATTCGTGCAGGCGATGTTGTGGTCTACCCGACCGATGCTGCCTATGCAATCGGATGTCAGATTGGTAATAAAAATGCGATGGAACGTATTGCCCAGATTCGTGATTTAGGCCCTAAGCATCAATACGCAATTATGTGTTGTGATTTATCAGATATCGCGACTTATGCAAAAGTTGATAATGCGACGTATCGTTTATTAAAAGCAAATACACCTGCCATTACGACTTTCATTTTACCTGCAACAAGTGAAGTTCCACGCAGGTTAATGCATCCTAAAAAGAAAACGATTGGTTTACGCATTCCAAGTAACCCGATTTGTCAGGCTTTATTAAAAGAACTTGGTGAGCCTTTACTTACAAGTACATTGATTTTACCCGGACAAGAAGACCCACTTGATGATCCTTACGATATTGAAAGTCAGTTGTCTAAACGTATTGATGTCTTTATCGATGGTGGTTTTGGTACTTTAACAACAACTAGTATTGTTGATTTATCGGGTGAACATCCGGAAATTATACGTCACGGTGCTGGAGATGTAAGTGCTTTCGAATAAGCACTTATTCTCCTTTTTACCAATAGTTAAAAAAAAAGTATTATCAAGAAAAAAAATACTCTTTATTTAGTTTGGATTTTTTTTACACTTTAGTCGTTAAGCAATTTATTAAAAGCCACAATTCCTTTAGAATATTTTTCACTATCTGCTGTTCTTCTGCTACAGCTCTTATTGACTTGAAAACAAGTCTCATGCTTTTGAAAATTCGCGTGGCTTATAATCGTAATGAACCAATCACTTCATCAATCCATGGAAGACGTTCCACACATCCGTGTTTTAGATGAGTGGCACGACACAATTCCTGAAGATCTTTATATTCCTCCGGCTGCTTTTGAGATTTTACTCGAACAGTTTGAAGGACCACTCGACTTTTTAATTTATCTGATTCAGAAAAACGGTTTTGATTTAATTCAGCTCGATATTGCACCTATTGCAACTCAATATTTAGCTTATATGGATAGCATGAAATCCTTAAATATTGAGTTGACTGCCGACTATATGGTGATGGCTGCTCTATTGGCTGATTTGAAATCTCGCTTACTCTTACCTAAACCTACAGTAGTGAGTATCGAAAAAGATCCTAAACAGGATCTTATTGATCGACTTGAAACTTATTTACGTATTAAACAAGCTGCTGAGCGTTTAGGTCAAATGCCAGTTCTTGACCGTGATACATTTAGTGCCAATGTAAGCTTAGGTCATATCGCGCCTGTTTATGAAGGTTATGATGTTTCAGCATTACATGACGCTTTGTTTTGCGTATTTAATCGTCCTGAACCCGTAACACACACAATTGCGCAAGAGCCTGTACTGTTAGAAGAACGTATTGCTTATATTGAAGAGAAATTAGAGTCAGGCGACGTGTTAAGTTTTAAAGAATTACTTAATCCCCAACAAGGCCGTATGGGAATGGTTGTAACTTTTATGGCTGTTTTAGAATTAACCCGACAACAAAAGATTAAAATTATTGCTACAGGTATTGAAGCTCCATTGGCTATTCAAGGGTCTGCGGCATGAGTTTTGAACAAAATAATAATGATTTGTCATTAGCTGACATTCATCACGAAGTTTTATTGCAACTTGAAGCGATTATTTTTGCCAGTGAAGCACCTGTTTCGATTGCTCGTTTAAAAGAAGCTTTTAATAATCAATATAACAAACAACAGCTTCGTCAGCTTTTACAACAACTTGCCCTCTTACAACATGGCCGCTCTATTGAGTTGATTGAAACCGCGCAAGGCTTTCGTTTTCAGGTAAGATCCAAATATCGCAATATTATTGCGCAGATTTGGCCAGAGCGACCAACAAAACTGTCGCCATCTTTACTAGAAACCTTGGCTGTCATTGCGTATCATCAACCAGTCACGCGTGCTGATATTGAACAAATTCGTGGTGTATCTAATAATAGTCAGATTCTCAGAACGCTATTTGACTGGAACTGGATTAAAGAAGCCGGTTTTAGAGATTTACCCGGAAGACCTGCGTTGCTAATTACAACGCCTCAATTTCTGAATGCTTTTGGTCTAGCCTCTTTAGGCCAATTGCCTCCCCTACAGAACGCCAAGGAAGCATTTATGGCTCTCGATGCGAATGCACCGAAATCATAAAGAGGTGGACTGTTGATCATTATGTCTAAGGTTGTGCTGTCATGAGTGAAAAATTGCAAAAAGTATTAGCGCGAATCGGATTAGGTTCTCGCCGATATATGGAAGAGGTTATTGCCGCAGGACGCGTGAGTGTAAACGGCCGCGTTGCCCAAGTGGGTGAGCGCATTGAACCAGGCGATGAATTACGCATTGATGGCCGTAAAGTTCAGTTCCAGATCGAAGATGAAATTCGTCGTCGTGTACTGATTTATTATAAACCAGAGGGTGAGATCTGTTCACGTAATGACCCAGAAAAACGCCCAACTGTATTTGATCATTTGCCACAAATTGCAAATGACCGTTGGGTAATGGTAGGTCGTCTGGATATTAACAGTACAGGTTTATTACTATTTACAAACGATGGTGAGCTTGCTAACCGCTTAATGCATCCATCTAATGAAATTGAACGTGAATACGCTGTACGTGTAATGGGTGAAGTAACACCACAATTACGCCAAAACATGGTCAATGGTGTAGAGCTTGAAGATGGCCCAGCCAAGTTCGAATCTTTCTCTGAAATTGGTGGTGAAGGTATTAACCGCTGGTATCAAGTTGTAGTGAAAGAAGGCCGTAACCGTGAGGTTCGCCGTATTTTCGAATCGCAAGGTCTTAAAGTAAGCCGCTTATTACGTACTCGCTACGGTACTGTTATTTTACCACGCGAATTACGTACTGGTCGTTGGATGGAACTCGATAAAACTGATATCGACAACTTAGCTAAATCTGTTGAGTTGAAACCACGTCAAGGTACAGGTTTATTTGGTATGGCAAAACGTCGTACTGATCGTATGACCGAAAAACCAATGGCAGCACGTCGTGGTGGTTATTTACGTCAACAACGTCGTGATGATGAAAAAGAAGCATCAGCTAACACAGGTAATCAGCGTAAATCGACTGGTTTTAACCGTGGATTTAAAAAGTTCTAAGTAAAATTTTTAAATCAAAAAAACCGCTCACTTTAGAGCGGTTTTTTATTATTTAATTTCAATTAATTCATTTTTGCTAGTTCAATCCATTCAGCTTCTGGAAAATGAATAGCTAAGTAGTTCTTTAAATAATTTGAAGTATCCTGCGAAATTAATGGATCTTTTGATTCATCTTTTAAGTTATAAACCAAAGCTTTTAATTTCAGACCGCGTGACTTAAGTGCCTCGAGACTAAGCAAAGTATGATTAATACTTCCTAGACGACCAGATGTCACTAAAATAACAGGAAACTGATGCTGAGCAACATAATCAATGGTGAGTAAACTGGTGGTTAAGGGCACCATTAAGCCACCCGCCCCTTCTAATAATACAATTTCAAAACGCTCAGCTAATGTTTGAGTCGCATTTTCAATTTTTTGAAAATCGATTTCTCGATTATCAAGACGCGTTGCTAAATGAGGTGAAGCAGGATAACTAAAGATTTCGGGCATAGTCAGCTTATCGTGATCTTCTTGAAACCAACCTTGCCCCATAATTTCACGATGCTTTTCAATATCTTCAGAAATATCAGCATTACCTGTTTGAATGAGTTTTTGGGTGATTACTTTTTTACCCTGCTCAGTCCATAATTTTGCTAAAAAACCTGTCGCGTAGGTTTTACCAATTTCGGTATCAATCCCACTGACAAAATAGATCTGACCACTCATTTACTTCATTCTCCGGGCAATACAATAAATTGGGTGATATGTTAAGGCATATCCCTCGGCGTGCTTATACCGATCATAATCTTGATAAAACTGCTGTAAAGTTTGCTTGGTCCAACGGTGCTGCGCTGTCGCTGTTACACCAGTCGCTTTTAAATGTTGTAATACAGCTTTAGGCGAATCGAAATAAAGCTGAGTTTCTGACTCAGATAGATACAGAACTTCAAAACCAGCCTCAGTTAAGGCACTGTTCCAACTTTCAAGATTCCAATAACTTAAGCCCTGTCCGGTTAGCTCTTTAATTTCAATTAGGTTCTTAGGGCCAAATGTTGAAAAGCATAGCCAACCACTGTCAGTTAAAACATCATTACAACGCTTAAGCAAAAGCGGCAAATCCTGCATCCATTGCAAGGCAGAACCTGAAACAATCATATCGAGCTGCTGAGGAAGTTCTAAGGTTTCAACATCTCCAATTAACCATTTTAAATGCTCTTCGTGATTGAAGTGCTCCTGCACCTCTGAGTACAGATCATTCAAAATTAAATCTTCAATTTGAAAAGCTTCAACAAGCAGACGAGTTAAATTGCCAGAACCACAACCAATTTCAAAAACACGTCGTATCTTACTTGGGCAAAACTGTTTGAGTAAGCTTGTTAAATTTTGACAAATTTGTTTTTGAACAACCGCGTGCTCTGAATAGCTTTGACCTGCTTTAGCAAAACGCTCGGCAACTAAATTTTTATTCAGACTCACAGAAAACTCACCAGTGCTTCAAGCTCGTGTTGCTCGACCATTGACGTTAAAGAAATACGTAAACGCGAACTATTTTTAGGTACTGTTGGTGGGCGTACAGGCATGGCATAAAAACCACTTTCCTGAACCTGCTTCGCCTTATCGATAGCAGCCTGACTTTCTCCCACAATCACTGGAATAATATGGCTGGTCGATGGACTCAGATAACCCTTTTGTACCACTGCTTGTTGAAGATATTGGCTAATATTTTTTAAGTGTTCACGCTGAGGTTGAGCCACTAATACTTTTTGAAAAATAAAATTTGCCCAAGCCATAACAATCGGAGGTTGAGCGGTACTAAAAATAAGCGGGCGCATTTTATTAATGAGATAATCTTTAATAATTGGATGGCAAATAATATAACCACCGACTGCTGCTAATGCTTTACCTAGGGTACCAACTAGAAAATCAATTTCCTGAATTACATTATATTGTTCAGCACACCCTAAACCTTGCTGTCCACGTACGCCAATTGAATGCGCTTCATCGACATATAGCATGGTTTTAGCAAAACGTTTTTTAAGCTGGACTAAAGCGGTTAAATCTGTTTCATCGCCATCCATACTAAAAATACTTTCCGTGACCACAATGATTCGTTCAATCTTGTCATCATCATGATACTTTTGTAGAAGCTGTTCTAAGTGCTCTAAATCATTATGTCGATACCGTACATACTGGGCACCAGACAAACGGATCCCATCAATCATACTGGCATGAACTAACTTATCTGCCAAAATTAAAGTTTTACTATCAGCAACAGCGGGCAAAATACCAATATTCATATGGTAGCCACTATTGAATAATAGAGCTGCCCGTCCACCAAATGCTTGGCTTAGGCTATTTTCCAACTGTTCATATTCATCAAAATTACCCGTCAATAAACGGGCCGATGAAGAACTAAAATAGCTGCGTCCTAATGGATAGCAATCTAAAAATTCTTGGCGAAGATCAATATCAGCTGCCAACCCAAGATAGTCATTTGAAGCTAAATTGAGCATTGTTTTATTTTTAATTGTAATAAAACGGCCATGCTGCACATTTTGGGTAAATTGTCTGAAATTACCTTGTTGTTTTAACTCATCTAACTCTGTAGCAAAATGATCGAGCAATGACATCTTAATGTGCCCCCTGCATCGTTTTAACTACTTCAACCAACTGTTCGAGCAAGCCACTTAACTCTTGTTGAGTGATGACATAAGGCGGCATGACATAAACTAATTTTCCAAAAGGACGAATCCAGATTCCACGCTCTACAAATTGTTGCTGTAAAGTTTTCATATCGACATTAAAGGTGAGTTCTACCACACCAATTGCACCGAGCACTCTTACATCAGCAACATAATCAAGCTGGCTTAAAGGTGCTAGATATTGGCTAAGCTGTTGCTCAATTCGCTTAATATTGGCCTGCCAATCTTGCTCAATTAATAATTGCGTACTTTTTAAAGCAACGGCACAAGCGAGTGGATTGGCCATAAAAGTTGGGCCGTGCATAAATACCCCAGCCTCACCGCGACTAATGGTTTCAGCAACATGCTTTGTCGTTAAAGTCGCAGACAAAGTCATATAACCGCCCGTTAGCCCTTTACCTAGACACATAATATCTGGCTCGACTTGAGCATGTTCCCAAGCAAAAAGCTTACCTGTACGACCAAAACCGGTAGCAATTTCATCGAAAATTAACAACAGATGATATTTTTCACAAAGCGCTTTAGCCTGACGTAAATATTCAGGATGATAAAAGCGCATACCCCCTGCACCTTGAACAATCGGCTCAATAATGAGTGCAGCAAGGTTTTCATGATTTTGCTGAATAGCTTGCTCTAGCTCGGCAATATCTTCTTGGTTCCATTCTTCATTAAATTTAGTTTGTGGTGCTGCTACAAAAAGACGATTCGGTAAGCTGGTACCAAAAATCTGATGCATACCTGTCACAGGATCACACACAGACATCGCATTCCATGTATCGCCGTGGTAACCGGACCGTGTGGTAATAAAGTTTGTTTTTTGTGGTTTTCCCTGTGCTGTCCAGAATTGCACAGCCATTTTTAAAGCAACCTCAACAGCGACCGAACCTGAATCTGCATAGAAAATTTTATCGAGACTTGGTGGGGTAATTTTTAAAAGAATTTTACCAAGCTCAATAGCAGGATCGTGAGTCAAACCACCGAACATGATATGTGACATGTTTTGTAGTTGATCGGTCACTGCTTGATTAAGTTCAGGGTGGTTATAACCATGTATTGCACACCACCAAGACGACATACCATCAATTAAAGTTCTACCATCATCAAGTTCAATCGTTGCCCCATAGGCACGCTTCACTTTAAATGTGGGTAAAGGTTGGGTCATTGAAGTATATGGATGCCAAATATGTTCCAAATCAAAATTATCGGTCATCCTCTATACCCTTTTACAGCAATCAAATCTTTCATTTAACACATGTTAAACCTGTTAAGAATGAAAGAAAATTGCGAGATCAACCAAAGCTTATGAACTTTGCTGATGAATTGTTAAAAATTGGCAGATTTCTTCAATTGTTCTTTCAGCCTGCAAGTAAGGAAAAGCGTGCGTAGCGTCTTTTAGCAACTTATAAGTCATGTTTTCTGTAGCGAAATCCTTAAAATTCTCGATAATTTTGCAAGGAATGACATTATCTTGCTCAGCAAACAGGTGAAGCTGTAGACCTGGATAATTTTTCAAGTTACCTACCAAGTTTAACTGTTCTAACATTTTTAAACCGTCTACCAGTATTTCCTTTGGGGGTGGATTTGCGATGTTTTGTACGCTCATCCAATCTTGTTTCGCTTGAGATGAGCCAAGTGTAATCAAATAATAAAAACGCTTTAAAGTGGCTTGTGGGTTCTGTAAAAAAGACCCTTTAAATTGACTAAATACATCAGCAGGCATTGCAGTTTGCCAATTATCATGAGCAACAAAACAAGGATTCGACGCGAGCGTAATTAATATTTTTGTTTGCCCTGTTTGCTTGTAAAAAATATCAACCAGTTGAGTTGCTAACTGCCCACCTAAGGACCAGCCTATTACCACATCAACTTCAGCCACTAAATCAAGCTGTGCTTGAAAGCTACTATCTAAAACATTAAAAATATTAATCAGTTGTGTGTCATAGCCAAATTTATTCAAACCTAATTTTAACGATTGCAGAGGTTCTATACCTACTCCCCACCCTGTAATCAATAAAATTTTATTTTGTAACTTCATGTGCCTATCCACAGTCAACTTTAGGAAGATTATATATGAAGTTCAATTCTAAATATCTTTTAAAATCAACAGAACGCTTGAATTTCAAAAAGTAAAATCAGTCATTTATAGTCAATAAATATTCTGAAATATATTGATATACAAGAGCTAAAATATTTATATGAAATATACAAAACTTTAATTATCTAAACATTGAAACAAATCAAAAAACAACATAATCCACACTTCCCCCATAAATCCATTGTGCAATGTAATTAATGTTAATACTTATGTTTTTTTATTAAAAAAAATGACTCATCAATTCATTTTAATGTTAGAAGATTAATTAATGATCAAAATAATGGGCGGATTAATATGCATACTCAAAGTGAAATATCTGACGGGAGAGAAAAAGATACATATTTTGTTACACCCAACGATATTATAAACACCTTACCTATAGATAAAAATTATTGTTTATTTCTGGATATTGATGGAACATTAGCTCCATTTCAAATTCATCCTGAGCATAGTTTTATACCTAATACTACATTAGAAGTTATAAAAAAAATTGTTGAATTAAATATACCAGTGATTGCTGTAACAGGACGTGATGTTGAAACAGCTAGTAAGCTATTTCAGTCTATTGAAATTCCTATAGCTGGCTTACATGGCTTAGATATTTATTTTGATTCCGACAATTATATTCGTCCAGATTTAAGTAATATTAATTTCAAAAAATTAAAAGAAGATATTATAAAATCTTGTGAAAAATATCCCGATTTATTAATTGAGGATAAAGGACATTCTATTGCTTTACATTATCGAAAAAAACCAGAATTAGAAGATAATGCAATTTATATTATGCAACAAATTAAATATTTCTATCCTCAATTAAAATTAAATAGAGGTAAATTTGTCATTGAGTTATTACCTAAACAGGCAGATAAAGGTAAAGCAATTCAAACAATATTAGACCATCTTGATTTACCATTAATTCACCCAATATTTATTGGAGATGATTTAACGGATGAATCGGGTTTCACTTTTATTAATCAACAATTTGGCACTTCAATTAAAGTAGGTTCTGGTGAAACAGAAGCTCAATATAGATTAAAAGATATTAACAGCGTTTCTAATTTTCTTTTTTTCTTTCTAGAAAAAATAAAAAAGTTATACGTCAAAAATAGTCAAGATCAGAATGGAGAACAAATATGTCTAAATTAATCGTGTTATCGAATCGAATAAGTATGCCATCAGGTAAGGCCTCCGCAGGTGGCCTTGCAGTAGCTGTACAAGACGCATTAAATGACAGTAACGGCATTTGGTTAGGCTGGAACGGTCAGCAAATTACCGATACTGAAGCGCCTGAATTCGATCAGGCATATTCTCATGGAATTGACTACATTACCTGCCCTCTTACACATCAGCAATATGCACAGTACTACTGCGGTTTTGCTAACAAAGTTTTATGGCCTGCCATGCATGATCGAGATGAACTGATCGAATATGATGCTGAAGAATATAATACTTACCAAAGGGTTAATCGTTTATTTGCTGAAAAATTAAAAGAGATTGCTCAGCCTGATGATCTGATTTGGGTACATGACTATCACTTTTTTAGTGTAGCTCGTCATTGTCGTGAATTAGGTATGCAAAATAAAATCGGTTTCTTTTTGCATATTCCTTTCGCAAGCTTAAACATTTGGCGCAAAATTCCAGTTGCACTGCAGTTGGTACAAGACCTTTGCCAATATGATGTAGTTGGCCTACAAACCCAAGCCGATCAAAACACCTGTATGCAAACGTGTATGGGCTTACTTGAAGCTCAAAAAATACTAAGTGACCGAATCAGCTATAAAAAACGTCAAGTACTCATAAAGTCCTACCCTATTGGCGTGCAACCAGAACTTATTCAGCGCCAAGCACAACAGGCATTTCATACTCCCTATGTATTTAACTTTGAAGATATACCACGTCAAAAAACCATTATTGGTGTTGACCGGATTGATTATTCAAAAGGTCTGCTTGAACGCTTCAATGCATTTGCGACCTTCTTGGAAACTAACCCTGAATATCATGGACTAGTACGCCACCTTCAAGTTGCAACACCTTCACGTACAGATATTCCGGCTTATCAACGCCTATACCAACGTTTTAAAACTAAGTTAGAACTGATTAATGAAGAGTTTGCACACGAAGACTGGCGTCCAATTGATTGTTGCTACGACACTGTTCAACATGACAGTCTAATGCATATTTATCGTCGCTCTGATATTTGCTGGATTAGCTCATTACGGGATGGTATGAACTTGGTCGCAAAAGAATATATTGCAGCCCAAGATCCAGAGAATCCAGGTGTGCTGATCTTATCTAAATATGCCGGTGCTGCTGAGCAAATGACTCAGGCCTTAATTGTTGACCCATTAGATCGGGCAGCGATGATGGATACTCTAAAAACCGCTCTAGAAATGCCTAAAGCTGAACGTATTAATCGTTATGAACAGTTAATAGAAGGTCTGGCAGCCACTGACCTTAGCGATTGGAGAAATAATTTCTTGAAAGATCTTGAAAATGCTCCAACTTTTACGAAGACTAAGTTGTCATTACAAGACAAGTATCAACCCACTTATCATGTTTTGTAATGATTTAAGCTGATAGAACATCGAGAAATTTTTCTCGATGTTCTATCGGTTGGTAAATTGACTTAAGTTATTTTGCCTTCACAAGAGTAAAGCGATTGAGTATGGCAATCATGGTTAATAAAACCGCCACTCCTGATAAGACAGTGGTTAGGCTAGTCCACTGGCCAATCAAGCCAATTAAGGCTGGGCCACTTAATGAACCTGTATAAGCAATTGTTGACACTAAAGACAGTGCCGCTGCTTTAGGCATATCATTTTGGCGTCCAACACGAGAAAACATGACTGGTACAATATTAGAACAGCCTAAACCCAAAAGTGCATAACCCAATACGACAACTTGCCAAACAGGTGCCATCACAATAGTAACCATAGCAAGGGCTGCAACAATTGCACTATAAGTCACAATAGTTTTCTCACCCCATTGTTTTAACAAGAGATGCCCTGCAAAACGACCACTTGTCATACTAAGCGCGAAGAAAGTATAGGCCAGCCCAGCAAAAGCAGGGTTAAGATGATATTTACTGGTCAAATAAATACCACCCCAGTCCATTGCTGCACCTTCTGACAAGAAAGCAATAAAACACATCATTCCAATCAACAGGATCGCACCATTCGGGCGCGAAGTTTTTTTAGGTGCGTCAGTTATTTCAGCTGCACCTTGTTCATCTTGCTCAAATGTTGTTAAAGCAGATGGAATAGCAACAAAGCTCACGACCATTAAAATCATGACCACAGATAGCGTACTCATGAGTGGTGAAAGGCCAATTGCTAGTAGCGTGGTGACGAGCATGGCGCCTATTAAACCACCAAGGCTGCACATACCATGGAAACTAGACATAAGCGCACGTAAGCTGTGTTTTTCCACCACAACTGCTTGTAAATTGATAGCAACGCCAAGGCTGCCTGCTGCTGTACCAAAAATAAATAACGCCACAGCCATCGATACAAGACTATGCCAGATCGTTAAACTTGGTAGTAATACCATTAAGAGTATGGTCGCCACAGCAATTAATGGACGACATCCCCAACGCTTAACTAAAGCCCCTGTCGCAGGCATAGCAATCATTGAGCCGATTCCCATACAAAGCAGCAATAAACCAAAATTTGCATGATTTAGGTTTAAACGTTGCTGTGCATAAGGAATGAGTGGTGCCCAAGCAGATATCGCAAAGCCCAAGCTAAAAAAGCTAAGACGAGTTGCTAATCGTTGTGTGCTTAAGAGAGTAGCTGTATCTAAAACAGCAGGTTTGGAAAATAACATATACGCGAAGCTCACCATAAAACCATTGGCGATCCATACCAACCGATTCCCCATAGAAAAACCCTTGCCTCATTAAATTTCTAGGCAAGGGTTTTTGTTGGCGAAATTATATCCAATTCCACAAAAAAAACATGGGGTCTGATACAAATTTTCTGACTTTTTTGTAACTGCCAAAGCCTTATGTAGTAAGGCTTTGAATATATTCAATTTGGCAGAATTAACATTTAAACGGTGACTTCATTTTATTAAAATGAGCCAATAAAAAACCCAGCCTAAGCTGGGTTTTTCAAGTCATTAAATTTGAGACTGGATATAATTTTGTAGGCCAATCAGTTCAATTAAACGCAACTGTTTTTCAAGCCAATAAGTATGGTCTTCTTCAGTATCTGATAATTGTTGACGTAACATGTCACGACTGATGTAGTCGCCTTTTTCTTCACAAAGTTTAATACCTGTCGCTAATTTTTCACGCACATGATATTCAAGTGCTAAATCAGCTTTTAAGCAAGATACAACGTCTGTACCAACATTGATATCTTCACGATGCATGTTTGGTTTGGCACCTAAAAATAATACACGACGAATAATCGCATCGGCGTGAGACGCTTCTTCTTGCATCTCATGGTCAATACGTTCATAAATCTTGTTTAAGCCCCAATCTTCATACATACGAGAATGGATTAAATATTGATCACGGGCAGCCAACTCTCCGCCAATGAGCATATTTAAATAGTCTATGACTTCTGGATTGCCACGCATAATAAATCTCCTATCGTATGAGTCTATTATGGGCAAACTTAAAAATGATTGCAAAACAGAAAATAGTTAAGTTTATGATTTTTATCAAATTAAAATGAGAAACATACGCATTTGCAGTTTAAGTTATTTAAATTTCTTTTGCAAAAAGAAACGCTTGTCCGATTTATAACCTCAGACAAGCGTTCAAATATAGCAAAAACCATCAATTTATAAATTTGTAACTAAAATCAATGGTTCTTATTTCGCTATACTTTTAGCTCAAAGTTTGCCCATAGCCTGCCATGAGTGATAAGAAATCTGTTTCATTCATGACAGGAATACCTAACTTCGCAGCTTTTTCTAATTTTGAACCCGCCTTCTCACCAGCGACTACACATTTTGTTTTGCTAGAAACACTCCCACTTACTCGTGCACCTAATGCTTGTAGCATTTGAGTGGCCTGATCACGGGTCATTTGCTCTAATGTACCCGTAAGTACCCAGCTTTCACCATTTAAAGGTTGACGCGTTGGTGCTGTTGGCGCATCCCAATGAATTCCTGCGGCAATTAAACGATCGAGTACTTCAATGTTATGCGGTGCCAAGAAAAAGTCAGCAATCCACTCTGCTGTAATATCCCCGACATCTGGGGTTTTCTTTAAAGCTTCTACATTCGCAGCTTTAAGTGCCTCTAGCGTCTGAAATGTATTTGCTAACATTCTAGCTGTTGTTTCACCTACTCCACGAATACCTAATGCATAAATAAAACGTGCTAGAGTTGTTTTCTTACTTGCTTCAATCGCATCTATTAAGTTCTGTACTGACTTTTCTCCCATTTTCTCGATGCCCAACAGAGTTTCTCTGTGCTCATGCAAATGGTAAATATCAGCAACATCTTTGAGTAAATCGAGACGTAATAAAGATTCTACCCAACGATCTCCCAAGCCCTCGATATCCATCGCTTTACGCGATACAAAGTGACGAATGGCTTCAATACGCTGTGCAGCACAATATAAACCGCCTGAACAACGTGCAAGAGCCTCACCTTCAGGCATCACTACAGGCGAAGCACATACTGGGCAGGACTCTGGTAAATGAACAACTTCTGCTTCAGCAGGACGGAACTCTGGCCAAACTTTTTCTACTTTAGGAATCACGTCACCCGTACGATATACACTTACCGTATCGCCAACGCGTACATCTAGACGATGAATTTCCCCAATATTATGCAACGTGACATTAGAAACAGTTACACCACCTACAAAAACAGGATTTAAGCGTGCTACAGGGGTCAAAGTCCCTGTACGCCCTACTTGCCAGTCAATCTGCTCAACAGTCGTAAGAGCAGCTTGAGCCGGGAATTTATAAGCAGTTGCCCAGCGTGGTTCACGACTTAAGAAACCAAGCTGCTGTTGTTGTTTTAAGTCATCGACCTTTACGACCATGCCATCAATTTCAACTTGGAGGCTTGGACGTTCTTGCTGAATTTGCTCATAACGCTGCTGTACTTCTTGAATTGAATTACACAAGTACTGACGCTCAGCAATTTGAAACCCAAGTTCCGTTAACCATTGCAAGCTATCATGCATAGTGGTGAGGCCATGATTTGGTTCACATTGTGCAATTCCATACGCGTAAAATGCCAAAGGTCGGCCAGCAGCAATATTCGGATCAAGTTGTCTTAAACTTCCTGCAGCTGCGTTTCGAGGGTTAGCGAAGGTTTTTTCCCCTTTTGCTTCCTGATCGGCATTGAGTTTTTCAAAACCAGACTTCGGCATGAGTACTTCACCCCGTACTTCGAGCAAGCGCGGAATTTCGTATTTTTCTGAATGCAGAACTTTAGGTAAGTTACGAATGGTTTTAACGTTTTGAGTAATATCTTCGCCAGTTTCACCATCCCCACGAGTTACACCACGAACCAGTACGCCATTTTCATACCATAGTGAAATTGCAAGACCATCGAGTTTTAACTCAACTTCATATTGTACTTTCTGGTTTGGTAGTCGCTCTTCTACACGGCGTGCAAATGCAAATAAATCTTCTTGATTAAATACGTTACCCAGTGAAAGCATTGGCACCACATGCGTCACACTTTCGAATTTTGAAAGCGCTTGACCACCTACTTTCGTTGTTGGTGAATCGGCTTGTACAAGTTCCGGATACTGCTCTTCTAAAGCTTTTAACTGATGAAATAAATGATCATATTCACTGTCCGAGATTGTCGGCTGATCCATGACATAGTAGGCATGGTTATGCTTTGCAATCAGTTGAATAAGCTGACGCATCTGTTCGATCACGGAAGTTATTGCCATTATTTTATTCACCATAAAAAAGGGTGGAAATTTCTCCACCCTGAGCTGCGACTAGATATATTGCAATTATCGCAACCTATATCAAAAATTTAAACTAGGCTGTTGCCTGTGCTGGACGATAATCAATCACATGATGACGCCAATGTTCTTTTAACTGTGGCGTAAACTCAAGGTTATTTTCATCATAAACCTTACCATCAATTTCACGAGCAATAAGGCCTGCAATACTGGTCATCATGTCAAAACCGGTAACAGCTTTGCTGTTTGGAAGTGCAAGGAAAAATGCTAAGCCTTGAACTTGTTCAGTCGATAAAGTTTCTAAATCGAAACCAGCAGGACCATTATCAGTCATACGCAGTACAGAGAACATAAGTGCACTTGGTTCATCGGTATTTTCATAGCGATGGAAACAAGACATTTCACCGTAACGTAGACCATATTTTAAAAGTACTTTCAGTGCTTTATCACCCGATAACGCACGGCGCGGATTTGGATAAACATTTAATGCAATAATCTGCTCAGCCATTGCTAATGCACTTTCGTCATCAAAACGCTGCTGCTCATGTAAATGTACATCAAGAATATTACTTTCACCTTCAAACTCAGCAATTTCAGCAGTTTCGATATTTGGATTTAAGCTTAATTCCGGCTCAGTTTTCGGTTGCCCTTCTGCAACTTTTGGTTCTGATGAGCTAACAACTTCTGGTTCAGCAGAAACGGTATCGACTAACTCAACTGAACTATTTTCGCTTACAGTTGGGCTAACAGTATTTTCTTCAGCTTTAACTTCTTCTACTTCTACTGGCGTATTTTCAACGGGTACTTGTGTCTGGACTGTTGGAGCTTGTGAAGCTTGTTCTAGTTCTTTTGTTCCCTTTTCTTTTGGCTGTTCCTGCTCTCTTAAAGTTGGTTCCACTCGTTCAGCAACGGCTGCTGACGCAACAGTAACTTCTGGCTGTTCAAGTTGATCTCGTACATGACGAGGGATAACCGGTTGATTACTTTCAGGATTAATATGTAAATCACTGTCTAGCGAGGGTTCAGCATGGTTCGGCTTTTTTAAAATCATTCTTAAGCCAATTAGCATGATAATAATGGCAACAACGATGCCAATAATCGTATTGATTTCCATTCTATGACTCCGAAACTAACCCGTATTCTTTTGCCTGTTCTAAATTGACAGTGACTAATTTTGATGTACCCGGTTCAGGCATGGTTACACCCAACAAGTCAGTTGCCATGGTCATCGCCAGCTTATTATGTGTAATGTAAATGAATTGTACATGTTCAGAAAGCTCTTTTACCAAATTACAATATCTCTGTACATTCGCATCGTCGAGTGGAGCGTCCACTTCATCGAGTACACAAAACGGTGCCGGATTTAACCTGAAAATAGCAAATACTAATGCTAACGCTGTTAACGCTTTTTCTCCACCGGAAAGTAATGCTAGAGAACTGTTTTTCTTACCCGGTGGTCTCGCCATGAGCTTAACCCCAGATTGCCAATCATCCTCAAGACTTAAACTGGCTTCACCGCCATTAAAAACTTTTGGAAATAGATTTTGTAACTCTTGATTAA
This sequence comes from Acinetobacter sp. AOR41_HL, assembly GCF_027854645.1. Classification (NCBI taxonomy): domain Bacteria; kingdom Pseudomonadati; phylum Pseudomonadota; class Gammaproteobacteria; order Moraxellales; family Moraxellaceae; genus Acinetobacter; species Acinetobacter sp. AOR41_HL. The sequence continues at coordinate 28,809 of NZ_JAKTHZ010000010.1, forward strand.
TCTGATCAAAAGTCGACATAAACAACTTACGGGTTTCTTGGTCAATGCTTTTCATCGCATCTTTTAACTGAGTTACCGTATTTTCCAAGTCTTGAATCTGGTGGCTCAACTCATCAAAACGCTGAGAAACTTCTTCAAACTCTTGTGAAGCAGCTAAGTTAACTGCACCGATTTTTTCAAACTGTTTCTGTACTTTTTCCAGTTTTTGCTGGTGTTCAGTTAAATCTATTTTCAAGCCCGTTTGAAGCTCGGCATTTAACTCTTTGAGCTGTTCTTGATAGTGTTCACGATCCGACTTGGCTGCTTGCCATGCTAAACGTTTGGCTTCAAGCTGCTCTCTAAGCTTTTCATCTTGCTGTTGGTATTGATGGCGTTGGTCTGTAAGCGTTTGTTGCTTCTCTTGGACACTATTAAGCTCAATCTGCCATTCATTCCATGTCTTTTGCAGCTTTTCGGTTTGAGCAAATTGTTGTTGAAACTCTGACTCAAGGTTTGGCAACTCTAACTGAATAGGGTCAACAAACTTTTTCGCCTGTTCCATTTGCGCTGTAATTTGTTGATATTGGCTCTGCAAGAACGAAATATCTTTTTCAAGTAGTTCAATCTGTTGAGTTGTCTGCGTACTATTACGTCGTAAAATCTCACGTTCTTGTTGTTGCTGTTGCAAGACTTGTTGCTGTTCTTCAAGCTGCTCTGTTAATTCTTCTACCTGAAATTGCAAAGTTTTATAGTCAGGTAAAATGGTTTCAAGCTTCATTGCTAATGCATGCAAATCAATTTCAAGATCGTCTTTTTGCATTGCATCTTCTTCAAGCTGCATATCTAACTGAGCGAGTTGATCTTTCAATTGTTGTTTTTGTAATAAAAATGCTTGTGCTGCGGTTTGCTGTTTAGCAATTTGAACATCTAGCTGTTGCAAGTCTTTTTGCTTTTGTTTAATGGTTTGTTGTTTCTGCTGTAAGTCAGCTTGTAGCTGTGTAAGTTTTTCTTTTTCCTGAACTACCGTTTCATCTAATGCTTGTAGTTCAGGTTGCTGCTTGTGAAGAACTTGTTCAATTTCGTCTAGACGAATACGATGACTGAGCATACCTTGCGCACTTTGACTTTCGTCATCATACATAAGAGCAATTACCCAATCTTGCCCAACATGATAACCATCTAAAGTCAAAATAGACTGGCCATGTTGCAATTGCTTTTGTTCATTTAAAGCATGAGATAAATCTTGTGCAATCGCCACATTGGAAAATATTGAAAGCTGTGGTGACGCAATCCAATCATTCAAGCAAGTCAGGTTGCCCTTAAATTTGCTTGATTGCTCTGAAGGTTTTAACTGGCGAGCAATTCCTTCCTGAAAGGCTTGTTCAGTTTCAACAATATGTGCCTGCAACCATTTTGCTAAAAACTTTTCAATAATCTGTGCATGTGGCTTACCCTGCTCCGTTAACTCTAGAGCCTGCATTAAACGTAGCGTATCTTGGTTTTGCTTTGGACTTTGTTTAGCAACAAGCTGGCTTAAGTTTTTCTGCTCAGATAATAAAACCTGTATTTCTGTTTTTAACGTTTGCTGCTGGTTTTTATTTGCTTGATGCACTTGTTGAGCTTGTTCAATACGCTGCACATACTGCTCAATATCAGCCTCTAAGGTCGAGATTTCACGACTAAGCTGCTGTTGCAATTGCTCAAGCTCGCCTTGTTCATCTTCATGTACTTTCGATTGGATCTGGTTGGCTTGATGTTGCAGTGTTTCTTTTTGCTGTTCAATGCGCTGAACATTTTTGCCTAATTGCTCGATTTGAGCAGACATTTGCATTTTTTGCTGCTGTTGTTTTTCAACCTGAGCTTTTACTTGCTCAAATTGTTGCTGCGCTTGCCGCTGCTGTGATTGTAAACCGGCAAAATTTTGCTCTGCTTCAGCTGCTGTATGCTCAATTGCCGTTAAAGCTTCAGTTTGTTCTTCTAACTGACTATTCAGTGTTTCAAGCTGTAGTTCGGAAAGTTGTAAACGCTCTTTCGTCTGAGCTTTTTGTTGTTCTAATTGAACAAGAGTTGTACTGTTTTGCTGAAATAAACTCTGTTTTTGTTCTAGAGTCATTTTAAGTTCAGATAATTTTTTTTCAGCTTGCTGCCACTCTTGTTGTAGTGGTGAAGATTGCTGAATAAGTCGCTGAAATAAAGCACTGGTAGATTCTAAATCATGTTCAATCGTACTTAGCTCAGAGCGAACTAATTTAAAAGTTTCGCCCAGTTCATTCATTTGAACTGTATATTCTTCTTGTAGGCGTACACTTTTCTCTGCCTGGAAAGACAAAATTTCAATTTTGAGTGTACGAATCTGGCTTTCTAATGTTTTATATTGAACCGCAGCTTCTGACTGACGCTTAAGTGTTTTAAGCTGAGATTTTAACTCAAGCGCAATATCTTCCAAGCGTGAAAGGTTTTGCTCCGTATGTTCAAGGTGCTGCAAGGTTTCGCGGCGACGTGCCTGATAACGGGAAACACCCGCTGCCTCTTCAATGAAAATACGCATTTCTTCAGGCTTGGCATCAACCAAACGATTAATCATGCCCTGTTCAATGACTGCGTAAGAGCGTGGCCCTAAACCCGTTCCCAAGAAAATGTCAGTAATATCACGGCGACGGCAACGTGTACCATTTAAGAAATATTCAGATTTACCTTCTCGAGTCACCTGACGACGAACAGCGAGCTCATTATAAGCGTTATAAGCTCCGCCTAATTTGCCATAGGTATTGTCAAAACGCAGTTCTACACTGGCAACACCCACTGGCTTACGCTTGGATGTTCCGGTAAAAATAACATCTTGCATGCTACCACCACGCAGCTGACGAGCGTTTGACTCCCCCATCACCCAGCGGATCGCATCAATAACATTGGATTTGCCACAACCATTTGGACCAACCACTGCTGTGCGGTTCGCCTTAAAATTTAAAGTTGTACTATCTGCAAAAGATTTAAAGCCGGAAAGTTTTAAACTGCTTAAACGCATAATGCCCTAACTAACGGCGTGAGCGTCTCGCCCAAGCCAATTCAATCTGTTTCATTCGTGTCAGCGATTCCAACACAAGGTTACGTAAGTGTCGACAAAAATCTTCCATAAATAAAGCGGCTTGTTGTGATTTTCGGATCAAAATTGCATCAGTCACGAGTTTAAATAATGCAAACGCTTCTTGCAGTTCCCTTTTAGAGGTATTTAGCGTCAAAAAATAACTACGACGTAGCGAAGGTAATAATTCTTTATAAAATTTCATTAAATAAGGATTACCGACCATATCTTGCTGTTCAGCCAGATATTGGAAAATGGCATCGTAGAATTTTTCGATATCGCCTGCTTTTACATGCTCAAGAAGCTGTTCTAACAAGAGCTGTAATTGATCAGCTTCATGGGCGCGCCATGTTTCACTGATGCGTTGTACAATATGCCCCAATAACATCATATTTGTATCAAATAACGCTTTAACCTGTTGTGCCGACATTTCTGAAACAATTGCACCCCGACGTGGAAAAATTTCAATGAGATGCGTACGTTCAAGCAATAATAATGCTTCACGAACTGACCCCCTGCTTACATCAAGCTCTTTCGCAATACGAAGCTCTTGTATGCGTTCGCCTTCGACCAATTCGCCGCTAATAATCTGTTCGCTAATATATTTGACAATTTGCTCAGAAAGACTCTCTGTCTCTTCGAGATTCATAAATCACCCGCTACTTTTTATATGCATTAATCCATGCTTTTCTTTCGCATCCTTGTTTTTAACTGATCCCATCCATTAAAAACTATGTCATTGTCTGACAATTTTATTGCATTTTAAGCCAACCCGCCCAAAATCCATACAGAAATCGGATGAAAAACTCAGCTTTAGTCTGTTTAAATCTTCAAATAAAAAAAGCTTAAACTGTGAGAGTCTAAGCTTCCTTTTCTATATTTTTTAATAAAACGTTTTTAATTCATAAAACCTTTATAAATAAAATAACTGCCTACCACGACTAACAAACAAGCAAAGCATTTTTTTAGCATTTGTGGTGACAATGCGTGTGCAACCTTGGCCCCAAGTTTAGCGGTCACAAAACTCATGACACTAATACCAATAAAAGCATAGATGTGCACATACCCAATCGTATTAGGTACAGAAATGTGCTCTTTAGCACCAAACCACATAAAGCCAATTGCACCCGCTACAGCAATAGGTAAACCACAAGCGGCAGAAGTCGCGACTGCTTTTTGCATGACTACACCATGACGGTTTAAATATGGAACAGTTAAGCTACCGCCTCCAATACCAAAAATTGCAGAGGCAATACCAATACCACCACCTGCCATAAATTGCATAGGTGTTGAAGGAAGCTGACGTGTTGGGTCAACAACCACATTTGCGCCTTTAAACATGCGATAGGCCATCACAACTGCAAAAACACCAATCAGAAGCTGTAAATGCTGACCAGATAAAAGATCGGCAATGCCTGCGCCTAAAAATGAGCCTAGAACAAGACCGGGTGCTAGATTACGAAAAACAGGCCAAAGAACTGCACCTTTTTTATGATGGGCAGAAACAGAACTAAAAGACGTCACAATAATGGTTGCTAAGGAGGTTCCGACTGCAATATGCATGATTACTGCCGGATCATAGTGCAACTGGGTAAAAACGACATAGAGGATTGGTACAATAATTAGTCCACCGCCAACTCCAAACAATCCGGCAGTAAAACCAGCAATTGCGCCAATGAGTAAATATATGATTAACTCCATAAATGTTTTACCACTCTGCTCATATTCAACATGGATTTAGAGACTCGCCAACTACAACAACTTTTAAGCGCAAAAAACCAGCTTCCAGAAGTGGTTTTATTAAAAGCAACCACAACTTCGACCAATGATGATATTCGTGAAATTGCCCAAAAAGGCATTACAACAGGCTTGGTTTGCAGTGCTCAACAAACTCAAGGGCGAGGTCAACATCAACGGCAATGGATTTCACCTGAAGGAAACATTTATTTAAGCACATTGGTGCAAACTCGAACACCCTTAGATGGTCGCTTAGCACTTGAAGTTGCTCTAAATATTCTGCAAATTCCACAGTTACAGCCTTTAAGCTTACAAGTAAAATGGCCGAATGATTTGTACAGTACGCAAGGAAAATGGGGCGGAATTTTGGTCGAACCACTTTCCCAGCATCAGGCTATTGTGGGTGTAGGTATTAATTTAAAAACACCTCCAGTAACTGATAGCGATCAATCGATCACGTCTCTAGAAGATTTAGGTCTAGAACAAATGGGTCGTCTTGAGTTAATTTCAGAACTTTATGTTGCAATTCAAAATGCAGCTCGCTGGTTTGATCATGGTTGCTACAACTTGGCAGGCCGTTTTAACCACCATGCAGCATGGCTTAATCAGTTAGTTCAGTTCGAACATAGTCAAGGACTGATATATGGCCGTTTCGTTGGAATCTCTAATGAAGGTGCGGTGATTCTTGAAACTCCTGAACCACAGCAGTTTTATCAAGGTCGTCTAAGACCACAAACCACTCAGTAATCAGGTATTTTTCCCATGAAAAGTTTATGGCTTGATATCGGAAACACCCGTTTAAAATACTGGATTACTGAAAATCAGCAAATTATTGAGCATGCAGCTGAGTTACATTTGCAGTCGCCTGCCGATTTATTACTTGGATTAATCCAACACTTTAAGCATCAAGGTTTACATCGTATTGGGATTTCTTCGGTTCTCGATACCGAAAACAATCAGCGTATTCAGCAGATTTTAAAATGGCTTGAAATTCCTGTTGTTTTTGCCAAAGTTCATTCGGAATATGCAGGCTTACAATGTGGCTATGAAGTCCCGAGTCAGCTCGGGATTGACCGCTGGTTACAAGTATTGGCTGTTGCTGAGGAAAAAGAAAACTATTGTATTATTGGTTGCGGAACAGCGCTTACTATTGATTTAACCAAGGGCAAACAGCATTTAGGCGGTTATATTCTGCCAAACCTTTATTTGCAGCGCGATGCACTCATTCAAAATACTAAAGGTATTAAAATTCCCGATTCAGCTTTTGATAATCTAAACCCGGGCAATAACACAGTCGATGCAGTACACCACGGTATTTTGTTAGGCCTGATTAGTACAATTGAAAGCATCATGCAGCAATCTCCTAAAAAGCTGCTCCTCACAGGTGGAGATGCTCCTCTTTTTGCTAAATTTCTACAGAAGTACCAGCCAACTGTTGAAAAAGATCTTTTACTTAAAGGGCTACAACAATATATTGCTCATTATCCTAAAGACTAAAATACAGAACAAAATAAAAGGCGCTCTAAGCGCCTTTTATTTTATGGTTTTATTTCTTTTGGTCGTTGTTACCAAACAGTGGTCCCATACCGCCACCACCGCCAAATTGTTTTTGCATATTGCCTAATGAACGCATCATTTTGCTCATACCAGATGGATTCGCAAACTTCTTCATCATTTTAGCCATTTGCGCTTGTTGCTTAATAAGCTTATTCACTTCAGCAACATCCATACCACAACCTGCCGCAATACGTTTTTTACGACTTGGGTTCATCAAGTCTGGGTTACGGCGTTCTTTAACAGTCATCGACTGGATAATTGCTTCCATTTTTTTGACTTGTTTTTCAGGATTCGCTTGCTCAATCGCTTGCTGGATTCCTGCACCGCTCATGCCAGGCAACTTGTCTAAGAAGCCCATCATGCCGCCCATTTTTTTCATTTGCTCAAATTGCATCAGCATATCTTCAAAGTTGAAGCTACCGCCTTTTTGCAATTTTTTCGCCATTTTTTCGGCTTTTTCTTTGTCGATTTTACGTTCAACTTCTTCGACTAAAGAAAGTACGTCACCCATACCTAAAATACGTTGAGCAACACGATCCGGATGGAATGGCTCTAAGGCATCAAGCTTTTCGCCCATACCCAAGAACTTGATTGGCTTACCAGTAATAGCACGAACAGAAAGCGCTGCACCACCACGTGCATCACCATCAGTTTTAGTAAGAATCACGCCCGTAAGTGCCAAAGCATCGTTAAATGCTTTAGCAGTATTTGCAGCATCCTGACCTGTCATAGCATCAACCACGAACAGAGTTTCAGTCGGCTTAACTGCTGCATGCAATTCTTTAATTTCGTCCATCATGTCTTCATCGACATGTAAACGACCTGCTGTATCGACAATCAACACATCGGCAAACTGGATTTTTGCCTGTTCAATTGCACGGTTAACGATATCAATAGGCTTTTCAGAAGGATCTGAAGGAATAAAGCCTGCACCAACTTCTGCTGATACAGTTTCTAACTGTTTGATCGCTGCCGGACGGTAAACGTCGGCAGAAACGGTCATTACTTTTTTCTTTTGACGTTCTTTTAAAAAACGTGCCAGCTTGGCAGCAGTTGTAGTTTTACCTGCACCTTGTAAACCAGCAAGCAATACAACAACTGGAGGCTTAGCACTTAAATCCAGTGTTTCATTTGCCTCACCCATCATCTTGGTGAGTTCGTCATAGACAATTTTTACAAATGCCTGGCCTGGAGATAACTGGGTCATCACTTCTTGGCCCAATGCCTCTTCCTTAACTTTCGCGATAAATTCACGAGTTACAGGTAACGCGACATCGGCTTCAAGAAGAGCCATACGTACTTCACGTAAGGTATCTTTAATATTGTCTTCGGTCAGCTGCCCTGAGCCAGTAACATTTCTTAAACTCTGCGTGAGTCGTTCTGTTAAGGTATCAAACATTGCAAAATCCGCTTAAAATGGCTAGTTGCAAAAAAATCTTTCTCGAAATAGAAAATTTATGCATAGAATGCTATAGGATACTTTAGTTCGCAGCGAATTTATATCTTATCTAGATGAATTAATCCTGAAAAAGGTTTGACATGATTAGCCTCCCCTTGGTTTACACAATTTTGGCACTCATCGCATATACCACTTCTTTCTGGTATCTGTTCATACGTTTAATGTCAAAACGTGAACCAAACCCATGGTTATTTGCTCTTGTTACGACCTTAGCTCTGCTACTGCACGGCACAGTTCTATGCCATGCAATGCTCACGCCTTTAGGAATTAACTATGATGTTTTTAATTTAGTCTCTTTTACATCATGGCTTATGTTGTTGTTAAGTTTAATTTTTAGTACTTTTCGTCCGATTGTACCTTTAAACTTATTAGGCATTCCTGTAGCGGCCATTGGTCTTATTTTAGGTTTTGCATTTAGTAAACCAAATCAGTTTATTGAACAACACTCATTAGGCTTAGATACGCATATTATTCTTTCACTTTCGGCCTATGCGGTTCTACTCATGGCAACCATACATGCAATCTTGATATGGTTCCAAAACCGTGAACTCAAAAAGAAACAAAAAAAACGCTTCTGGGTCAATTTACTCCCGCCCATTCAGGCCATGGAGTCCTTGTTATTTGATTTAATTATTACCGGTTTTATTTTATTAACCATTGCTCTGGCATTTGGCTTCTTAACAGTTGATAGTTTCTTTGCTCAGCATCTCGCTCATAAAACCGTATTTAGTATCATTTCATGGATTATTTATGGCTCATTACTCATTGGCCATTACAAACTTGGCTGGCGCGGTCAAAAAGCGATTCGTTTTACTTTAATTGGTTTTGCATTATTAGCGATTGGTTTTATTGGCAGTAAATTTGTGCTTGAGATGATATTGGGCCGATAAAATAATTAAAATTTCAGCACTACTAGACAGCGTTATACATATCCCGTATAACGCTGTTTTTGTTTTGCTCAGGTGACTCAGGCTGTGAAACTCATACTCGCTCCAATGGAAGGTTTAACTGACCCGATCATGCGGGATACACTCACATCTGTTGGTCACTTCGACTGGTGTGTAACCGAGTTTATTCGCGTTACAGACAGTATTTTGCCAGACCACATTTACTATAGCTTTTGCCCTGAACTTAAAAATGATGGTAAAACAGCTGCTGGAACACCTGTGCATGTTCAGTTCTTAGGGAACAATCCAGATATGCTGGCTGCAAATGCAGCAAAAGTGGTTGAACTAGGTGCTCCAGCGATCGACCTTAATTTTGGTTGTCCAGCCAAAACAGTTAATCGTCATAGAGGTGGTTCGGTACTTCTTGATGAACCAGACGTGGTACATATGCTCATTAAAGCTGTTCGCGATGCAGTACCAGCACATATTCCGGTCTCAGCAAAAATGCGTTTGGGTTATCTTGATGAAAACCACACCATGGAAAATGCGCATGCGGTCGAAGATGCTGGCGCAAGCTGGCTAACAGTACATGCGCGAACGAAAGCAGATGGCTATACGCCACCAGCTTATTGGGAAAAAATTCTACCGATTAAAGAAGCTTTAAAAATTAATGTGATTGCTAACGGCGAAATCTGGACCAATGCCGATGCCAAAGCCTGCCAACAACAATCTGGTTGTGAAGATTTAATGATTGGCCGTGGTGCTGTGACGACTCCAGATTTAACACAATGCATTCGTAATAATATGGATGAGGCATTATTTAGTTGGGAGCAACTGGTTGACTTACAAATTCGATTTTTAAACGGACAAGCAAAAACAGAAATTGGAATGGTGGGTCGTTATAAGCAATGGTTAGGTATGATGACCAAAGCCTATCCACAAGCGAAAGAATTATGGGACCAAGTAAAACGTATTAAAGCTTTAGATGAAATTGTTCAACAGTTACAACAAACCAGTTCATCACATAACTAATTACTTAAAATTTATAAAAGGGGGTGGCTGTTTAGACAACCACCCTCTTTTTTGTATTTCAGGTTCAGTGATTATTTTTAAAAACCACTTACTTTCATTTTAAAGTCGGTTACCGAAGCACCCGTGACTCCAAAACTTCCCATCGACCCATTAGGTAAATTATTAAACGTTGTTGGACTTTGTATTCCCACATTTCCTAAAGTTATATTGTTAAGTGATGCATCAAATTTACTAGAGACACCTGTATTGCCAAAAGTTAGCCCTGTTGGGTCAACTCCAGCATAAAACCCATCAAGAACAAATCCTGTAGATGTATTTGTTCCCGCAAATTTAAATCCAAAATTCGCACCGGTATTATCAGAAACTAAAGTAATTGGACAACCAGATGCAGCAGAACAAATCGATTGAATAGCTCCACCAAATTTGACCATGACAGACTGGGCAGCATGCCCCAATTGAATGTTTAAACGAGGTTTATTGGTCTGTACAAAGTTAATATCTAAATTTCCGGTAGAGCGAATAAGTTCTTTCACTCCTGTATTTACCGTTGTTCCCGAACTGAAAATTGATTTTGGTGCATAACTAGTCACCGCATAATCCGAAGGACTAGAAACTGATGTATTAGGCGCTAAATAAACTGAAAATGGTGTAAGCCGAATACCATTGACGTCACTTCCCATTGTGACAGCCAAGTTCACAAAAGGCTTACCTGCACCTGCATCGGTATCTATAGCAATATTGAAAGACGGATTGGTCGATACAGCTGCTTTAATAAATTCTATACTTGGAACAGGATTAGTAGAGTTCCCCGCAATGACGAGACCAGCTTTGCTGTTGTAAGACGTAGACGCAATACCATTGGTATCAATCAAGGCGACTTGATTAAATTTAACTTTATCTGCCTGAATGCCTAGCGTTAAACCATTTTGACCCGTCGTTGCTGAAAGACTTTGGTCATCTAAAGGCTGCATCGCAAAAACACTTGAACTACTGGCAAATAATAACCAACAGGCTATATTTTTATTTTTCATGTTGCTCTAATCCTTAAGAGACAAACGTTTATTATTTGTTCAGATTATCAGAATAATAGATGAGTACAAAACAATTATCCCTATAACCCGACGAATGCAAATCCAATCACATTCAAAAATTAAATTTTAAAAAAGTGGCGATATCTCCACTTTTATTTATTAGTTAAAAGCACCATTTCTCGGCACAATGCTAAAGTTACTATTTAAACGTCCACCAGTAATTGCAAGTTCACCTAAACGTGCACCCGCCCCTGTTGAAGGTGGATAGAAATTAATATCTTTAACACGTAAAGCACCATCAATATTCTTATCAGGGTTAAAGTACACTGCGGTATTTACACCCACTTTGCCTAGTCCGCTCGCACTGTCTTTTCCAACAACTAATGCTGTATTGAACGCAAGCTTTCCAGTCATGTTCTCCAGACCAATTGCAGAGCCATCAATCGGGTCACTAATTTGAACTGAGTTTCCGGTTGCTGTGGCAGGCATTGTAAAATCACCCAAAACAGTGAGCGCACTACCATCGGCAATTGAACTATTTGGTACAATCGATAAATTTAAATCACCGCCTAAGCGTAGTTTAAGACCAAATAAAACGTCATTATTTCTGGCAAAGTTATCAATTGGTGAAGTACAAGATCCTGTTGCCGGGCAAGTCTTATATTTAGCCCCAGGTAAATAACCCGCTGCAATTTCAGTTGATAAGGCAAGTAACATATCTTTTAAACCGATATTTAAACTGCCATTTTCTAAACCGATAGTGCCATTACCTTTTAAGAACATATCGATATTACGTAAGCCCATATAGTAATCGGTAGGATTACCCGCATTATTGGCATTTGGAGAACCATCAATTAATAAAATTGAAGTTGTTTTTGTACCGCCTGAGTCACGTCCTGTTGTGCCAACAGCAACACCAAATCCTAAACGCGAAGTCGTTCCCGAGGTACCTACAGCATTCTGAACAGGTCTACCATTAGCATCTTTTGTATAGTAAAAAGCGCTATTCGCAGGTGCATCTACCCCATAAACTGCGGCATTAGCATTTAAATTATAAAAAGGTAACGCCAAGCCCCATTGATTACTTAAGCCATTATCTGCAAATTGATTAGCTGCAGCGACATTTGCACTGGTAGTAAAGCGACCACGTCTAGAAAATGCCTGAAACTCTGCTCCACGCATCGCAAGAATTAGACTAAATGGATTAGTCACCGTATCCCGGTGAATATTATGTTGATAATCGGCAGCGGTTGTTAAAGTGCCAGATCCTAAACGAATTGCATTTAACGTTGCGTTATTCGGCATTAATAAAGTTTTTGTATCAGCAAGATTTAGATAAATATTCCCGCTATCAAAGTAACCACGTGTAGCTGAGTTCAGCCCAGTTAAATTACCAAACTCAAAACCATAAGCATTCAGCCCTGCCCCACCAATTTCTAAAGTCGTGGCTTTGCCATCGGCGCCTAGCATAGAATCGTTATCTTTAGTGAACTCACCTTTCATACGAAAGGCAATTCCAGTATTACCCAAAATACTATTACTTGAGGTGGTGCCTGAGGCAGTATTTGCTGTACCTAAGGTTGTCGTGTCCGAAGAGCCATCCATACCACGGACTTGTAAATAACTATTTACCATACGTCCGCTTGCGCCTACACGAATTAAACCTTTTGAATTTTGCGGTGTATTCGTAGCATCTAGCCCATAAGGATTGGTTTTATCTACATTAGAACTGAGCATTACTTCAATGTTCAGACCTGAATTAGTCACTTTGCCATTGCTATCAACATAGGTACCTGCCGTTAAACCCGAAGCTGAGTCTGCCACCCGATTAAAGTCGACATAGCCATACGTACTATTTGGTGTTTGTCCTATAGCAGCCACATTTGACCCAGTATTAGTTTGTAAAACTAAGCCACGGATAGGGTCAATAAACATGACACCTTTACCCACAAAATTAAAGTTAAAATTCTTTAAAATTAGTTGGTTGAGTTGACTACGAGCATCTAACTGTCCTAAATAAATATTTGCGTTATTTATACCCAATGTCATATTTGACTGGCTATTTGGAGTAAACAGGCCATCTTGAGTAGTCAATGCTAGATTTAAAGGTGATGTTGTTTGGATAGCCAACTGCCCTAACGTAGGTGAGCATGTAGCAGAACTATTACAAACTTTAACGCTATTTACCGTAATGAGGGATGGACTACTTTGCATAGAAAAATCAACACCAGCTTTACCTGTAGTCGTATTACTCCCCACATCTAAACGGTAGTTCGTTCCTAAAGCTTGTGTAGAGGCATTACTTTTTTGTATTTTTACACCGCTCGCTTGAGCTCTTAAAACCTGATCAGCACTTGTTGGCGTGCCCGCATGATCATCCCAATAAGCATTATCAACATTAATTTCGTTGAAAGTCGTTTGAATTGAAATCCCATCTTGACCATTGACTGCACTCAGATCGGCATCGGTTAAAGCTTCTAAAGCAAAAACTTGTCCACTCACTAACAACATACTGGCTGTTAATGTATTTAAAATAAACTTTGAGCCGTGACTTTCTTTATTTTTGTTCATCACTTCAGTTCCTTTGAAATCTACATTAACCGTTAACAACGGGGATGGCTACCATCACAGCTAAACACCATGACTTTTCCTTGAATAGCCAAGTTGCCGTTCATCATTAAACCCATAAAACCTGTTTCACGTCCATAGTCATAGGCTGAAGGCGTTGCTGTGGCCACTTGCTGAGTCGCACTGTTTGCAGTTGCAGCATACGTTGGTTTTTTGAAATATGCATAATCATACATATTCGTACTCGAGCCTTGGGTCGTTGTTGAACTTGTAAAGTTATCTTGCTCAATGGATAAAGCATTAAAACCAAAATTACGAATTAAAATTGGTTGTGCAGCACTAAAACTTAGTTGAATAGCAGGTTTTATAATTTCGGTATTGGTTTTATCGAGATACTTCAAATCAGCACCATCCAAACCCATTTTTTGGATGTTTAAAGTTCCTTGTACACCTTTAAACACCAACCAAAGCTTATTACCACTATCACTATTTTCAGCCCAACCACTTGGTTTAGTCGCGTCTGCTTGCACAAAGCGTTTATTAATTGCTAAACCAATGTGGCAGAACTCTACGTTTTCACAAACGCCGCCACTACCATTATCAAATATACCGTTACTGGTCTGGTTTAAATTAAGCATTAAAGACAAATCAGCACCAGCTTGACCATTAATCGCCTGTAAAGCGTCGTTGTCCAAAGTTTGTAATTCTGCATGAGTCACAGTTGCACAAAGAGCAAGGAGTAAAGCAGTTATTTTTTTCATCGCATTATTCTCCTCTTATAGACCTTTTGTAGTGAGCTTTAAATGCTGAATGAGCAAGCCATCCACCACAGCAGAACCTAAATTATTGAGAGGAGTAATGTTATTTAATGCTGGTGCCTGATTAGCAGTTGGAATCACATAGCCTGTGGTGCCGTTACTGCTTCCAATTAAATCGTTGACCACAGCATTTCTTGATGTGAGCCATGGAATAGAAGAGTTACTCCAGTCACGGTTTGAAACCGTTCCATACATTGGGGTTGAACCTGATGTACTCGTACATCCTAATGCACCAGAACACTTCGCTGCGTCAGCTGGTTTAGCTGTTGGATTTGTAATCACCCAAGAGCCTGTACCTTGGTTATATTCCCACTGATATAAATACCCGACAGTGGTATAACCACAGTTGGAATTAAATAAACCACAACTATAGGTTTGATTCCATGTTTGAGTATTTTGCTCTCTTTGTTTAAAACGTACTTCTGTCATGGTAGCAGATGTAGTACCAGACACAGAGTTAGTCAATGACACTAAACTACCAGCTGAAGTTCCAGAAACTTGTGTTCCAGTTGAAATTAAACGACCAAAGGAAACTCCAATTGCGCCTTCACTTGTGTTTGCTAACAAGGTTTTCCCATTATCAGGGCTATAAACTGTCCCAATTGCAATACTACTGTGTGTTGGATTAGCACATGAGTAAACGTTACAGGTAGATCCTTTGTAAGTAGCATCAGCACCCGTGTAATCGGTATAAATCTGCTTATATATTTCTGGCTTATTGGCAATTCGTGCAATTTCTATACTAAAATTTTTACCATCAGAACCCAAAATAAGGGGTTGATATAAATTACCTAACACTAAGTTAATATTGGGATTATATAGATATAAGCCTTCAGTATCTGCAAATTTCGGTGCTATAGCACCTGTCGAATCCAACGCTGGCGTATATAAGTTATTTGATGCATTCGGAGAGTCAGAGGTTTCACGAGTACTCAATCGTAAAACTTTACTGGTATCGTTAAAGGCACTTCGTGTCTTACTTGATGTTTTTGTATCTGTTCTAGTTCGATTTTCTACATAATAACGACAGCCACGTGATGTACTAAAACTTCCTGTACTGCTATTACCACAGTCGCCACTACTGCTTGTACTTAAAGTCGAATTTGCCCCAGCATGTACTGTTTGCCAACCATTATTCGCACTCGTTGCATAGGTTTGGGTTTGACTCGTAACATTTTCAGTCACAATACTTGTGTCTTTACTATCACCTGTATTTAAGCGAACTAAGCCAGACATCCCCAAGGTATTGTTATAAAAAGGACTCATTCCACCAACAGAGGTTGCGCCACCTAGTGTTTGGAACATGCTAATCTGGCTGCCATTGAGACTAAAGCCATTTAGAATTCCTTGTAACCGTAAACGGTTCGCACGACTTGTATCAATACTGGTACCAATTAATCCATTACTATCGCCATATTGGAATTGTGCTAAAGAACCATTTGTCGTTGCCACAATATTAGGATTCCGTACAAATGCATCCGCCCATAAACCTAATTTTAAATTATATGCGTCTGCACCCTCTGCACCATCAATAGTAGGTTGATATAAAGGAGCCTCTAAAGATAAATAGGTAACAGGATACCCCCCACTATCTGTAGTACTAAAGTTAGGAATATTGTTGACAGTTTTTACTTTAAATACCCAAGGGTTCGCACCTGTTCCCCAGCTTGAAATCGCTGCTGCTGTTGCAGTATTGGCAATACGTGAGTTTGCATCACCGTCCGATTTGGAAAGTGCTAAACCATAAAGAAAGATATCCGCTTTCCCGACTGCTTTATCCTCGGGCCCAACAGAGCCATTACCACTAGTATCAGCGGCTGCGACACTTAAAGGGCCTACAGGTACATAGTTAATATAACCAGTATCTTTACTACGGTCGGTAATAATTTGATTTACAGATTCATTGGGACCAGCACCGCGAAACACCATAAATGCATTTTGGGGTAATATTGCGATCCCCTCACCCGTAGTTTCACTTAAACCAGCATCAGAAAGTTCTTCAAGAGCAAAACTCGATTGACTTAAACAAAGTCCAATTAAACTTGCTAAAACGGTTTTTTGAAAACTGACCGTATAATTAAGTGTAGTCATCGTGACCTTCCTGTTTTATACGATGCCGCGCACCATATTTCTTTTTCTTTAACAGTCCTTGATGTGTGATGAAATCACTTCCTTTTCCATCTCACAAGGGGCAAACTTTAAAAAAAATTGCCAACCTTTCCACATTTCTATTATGCTGAATATTTATTCAAATGCAAAATTAAATCAGCAAAAATGCATTTTTCCGATGAATGAAAAATGGTTAAAACAAACAACTTAATTAGCAGAATTTTAAAGAACCATAACAGTTAGCTGAGAAATTTTGCTTTTGTAAAACCACATTAGTTAAGCTCATAGAAGCTGGGGTTTTTCCTGCTAAATCAACATTTCCAATTGGAAGATTACCTAAAAGTAAGCAATTGTACGCAAGTGCTCCACATGGAACAGGATTACTATTTAGATATGAGCTGACTTGTCCTAAAGCATCATTAATAGTAGCTAGAGCAATATCCACACTTCCTGTAGGAGTAATTTGACCAATATCAATCGGGTTTGTAAGCTCTAACCACCATCCTGTTTGAGCGGTGGACGCAGCCTCAGGCCACAGAATATTCACCCCCTGCACAGATAAATAACCAGCAGATCCATTTAATTGCGCAGCATGGAAATAGCCCAGGCTTTGTTTAATAGCTACATTTACATCTAAATTATTTACTGTTCCAGTTACATTACCTGAAATCGCAACGGGAAGACCTAGTACTGAAGCAGTTGCATCTAAAGTGCCCGTAACTGCAATTCCTCCAACCCTTGCAGTCGCATTTAAATTAGCTGTATTAATACGTTTACCCGTAATAACTTGTTGCCCCATAGATAGAGTTCCAGTACCACTACCCAAGTTTAAATTATACGAATTGGAGGTAAACGGAACTGTATATACATTACCGAGAACTTGCGCTCGCCCTGTAATTGCTGTTCCTGTCTCATCTTGAGTAATCCCATAGTATGGATTGGTAGTTACCGTCCCACCCGTTGGTTTAGTTACCATATATCCACTCAAAGAGTTAATACCACTCGCCGCATCGCCATTTTGTAAACCAAAAGTAAGTAGGCCAGAAAGAGATTTCGCACTTAATCGGAAACCTTGTATTTCACGTGTAGAAGCTGAATTTGGGTTTTTAACCGCGAACTCTAAAAATGGGTTTGTAATAACGGCGGAAGATGCAGCTCGTTCCGCACTGGTACTATCGACCGTACCACCACTTAGGCTCAAATAATCGATATCAATATCACAAGCCCCTGCTCCATTAACACCACCACAACCTAATTGTAATTTTTTAATGTTGGCATTCAGTTCTAACTGGGCATCTAGGGCAAGTCGATAAAAGCCCATATTTCCGTTAGTACTTGAGTTACTTGCAGCATCGGTAGGTGCGATATAAGACATACTCATCAAGGCTTGGCCACGAGTAGCTGACAATTCAGCATCAGACATTGGAACTAAGGTAGAACCAGCATAAGCTGAAGAAAAGCATAAACTTCCAAGCGCTAGAATAGCTAAATGAAGAGACTTAAACTGTCGCATGACCGACCTCCGTATCCTTGGGGGCATAATCTAATTTAATTTCTTTTTATTTGGCTTTCCTTTCTTTAATCTAATCTTAAATTGAATAAACAAAGAAATGCCTATAGCTGATTTTTATGATTTAAGTCCATTTAAATTGTGTGATACAACTCAAAGAAACAAATCAATTATTGATCATTTTATATCATTTTTTACAAAAGAAAACGTTCATTTATAAATATTCCGATGAATGCCACTTTCTTTATTTTTCAACAAAAATGGGCCACTTCAAGTGACCCATTTTTTAGAATTTAATCTACGTTAGAACAACTTAGGTTTTAGGAAGTGTAACACCAGTTTGTCCTTGGTATTTACCACCACGGTCTTTATAAGATGTTTCACAAACTTCATCGCTTTCAAAGAACAACATTTGTGCAACACCTTCACCCGCATAAATACGTGCAGGTAAGTTCGTCGTATTTGAAAACTCTAAAGTAACGTGACCTTCCCACTCTGGTTCCAAAGGCGTCACATTTACAATAATTCCGCAACGTGCATAAGTTGATTTCCCCAAGCATACAGTTAAAACATTACGTGGAATGCGGAAATATTCAATTGTGCGCGCCAAGGCAAATGAGTTTGGCGGAATAATACAAACGTCAGACTCAATATCGATAAAACTTTTTTCATCGAAATTTTTCGGATCAACAATTGCAGAATGTACGTTGGTGAAAACTTTAAATTCACGTGCACAGCGTACGTCATAACCATAGCTAGAGACCCCGTACGAAATCAATTTTTCGCCATTCTTATCAAAACGGACTTGATTCTCTGCATAAGGTTCAATCATGCCGTGTTTTTCGCTCATTTCGCGAATCCAACGATCAGACTTAATAGCCATGTATTTTCTATCCAAAAGGTAATTTCATTGATTGCGACGTACTTTAACGTAAAAAAGCAATTATGAAAACAATGGTGGCTACTCTTCGTGACAAGAATAGCCCAGCAAGACTTTTAAAGGTTTAATAAAGCAGAATAGCTAATCGGAATTGAGAAGCTGACCAAAACCAGCGAAGCTGTTTTTTGTAAATTCGTCTGATTTAACCAACTTACTTTATTAGCCGCCAAGATTGATCCTAAAAAAATCCAAAATAAAGCAATCGGTGTAATTAAAGCCAAATAAGCCAGCATATGAATGAGATAAATATGAAAATCAGTCCATGCTGTAACAGGAAAAATTGCAGAAGCAAAAAGTAATGCTTTAGGGTTCAATAGAGTTGCACAAAATAATTCACGTGGTCGAATAGTTGGCTGATCTAACTCAAATTGTTGATTTGCTGTGTGCCATAACTTAATCGCTAAAAAAATAATGTAACAAGCACTTAGCAATTTAAGCATAGGAGGTAAGAAAGGAAGTGTTGCAGAAACTTTCCCGATTAACATGCCCCAAGCGGAAATCGAAATAATATATCCAAGAACTTCTGCTGGAATTAACTTAGCAGACTTCCTAAAACCAACTTGTACACCAGATGATGCCAGTAAAGTATTGGTTGGGCCTGGGGTAAGTAAAATTGTGGCAACTAAGCCAATAAAAAGCCATGAAATCATTGAATGACCTCACAATGTAGTCATCTCAGATTAATAGATATCTTTTATGAAGGCAAAATCTAATTGTAAGACGATTTTTTAAAACACTAACACGGTAAAAGTAAATATTATTATTAAACAAATAGATACAAAAAAGTAAAGAAGCTTAAGCTAAAAAACTTTAGAGTCAGTTGTCGAGCTTTGCGTGCCAAATTGTATTAAGTAATATAAGTATTTTTATTTTAAATCTATTTTTAAGTTGAAAAGATCTATAATGAATTATTACAGCAGTAAGTTTAATTTTTAAGCTTTTAATAAGTTTCAATTAATATATTGTTTTTTTGTGTTTATATGAGTCACCAGACTCTACTATCCTATGATTATGGCAAAGCAATTTTTTCAGTCTTGGCTTCCTTCTCCAGAGAAAGTTTCAAATATGAAATTTTTAAGGATTTTTGGGCAAAAAACCCTTAATCCAGTGCTTTGGTATGTCAACCGTAAATCGATTACAAGAGCGGTTTTTGTAGGAACATTTTTCGGTTTACTGCCTATTCCATTTCATAGCGTTTTTATTGTGATGGCCGTATTGCTGTTTGAGGTGAATTTACCCATCAGCCTAATGCTTGCTTGGCTTAGTAACCCTCTCACATTAGTTCCTATTTTATATGTTGGATTCTGGTTTGGTTCACATATTTATCATGTACATATGATCAATAAAAAGATGCTCCTAGGCGTACTTCATCAGATTTCTAGATGGATTACTCATTTGGGTCATGGTCATATAGATTTCAGCCTCGCTAAAATTTTAATGACCGGGCTTATAGTTGAAGCTTTTGTCTTTGCAATCATACTGTACATAGTGACTGAAGTTTTCTGGCGTTGGATGGTCATCCGAAATTGGAAAAGTAGACCTGGTCATAAAAGACAAGAAGATGCCCTATAAGAACCCATCTTCTTGCCTATAGTTAAATTATTATTTTGGTAGTTTAGATTTCATATATTCTTCTGCCACATTAAGCACATAGTCTTGGCAAGCCTCTCCTGTACCAGGATCATACGCTCCATTATTAGTAATATTATTAGATAAAATCCGAATTCCTAAGAAAGGAACATTAAACTGACTTGCGATTTGTGCAACAGATGCTGCTTCCATTTCCTCAACAGAAGTACCATAACGCTGATGGAAAAATTGAATTCGGTCAAGCTCATTATTCCACACATCTGCCGAGCCAATCGTTCCTTCGACTACCTCACCTTTATCATAACGGACTTTATGCGCCGCCATTAATAGCTCTTGATCACCTTCAAATTTGCGTATTGCGATCGGTTCTGGGTCAGATTCATCTGTTGGCAAAACATCAAAGGCCTCAACCCATGTAAGTGAGTTTGAACCGCCACCTAATGGCTCTTTAGGCGTTCTAAACGCACCAATATTGGTTGCATATTTTCCTAAAACAATGTCATAAACGTGTAGATCTGGGTCATGACCACCTGCCGTCCCCTGATTAATAATTGCAATCGGCTTATAGCGCTCAATGGCCAAAGCTGTTGCAGCAGCAGAGTTACTCATGCCCATGCGTGTTTTAGAAATCACAATTGGGTAACCATTGTAAGTTCCTTTCCAGAATGTCCACCCACCTACTGTTTCAACAGTCACATTCTGTAATTTAGAAGCCATCTGTTTTGACTCTACAGGTAAGGCGCCTTGAATAATAATCGGCTGTAATTTCTGTTTTTGCTCTTCAACTGGCGTTGTTTGGGACACTGTTGAATGATCGTCGTTGCATCCAACCAAAAATAAAGCGCTACATAAACTGATAACGCCAAAAGTATATTTAAATTGCATTTCTCACCTATTTCTTTTTAAAAGCGTAAAGTAGCAATCTATATGCCAATTTCAAGTTCAGCTTTGTTATTTAGATTCAGTAATTTAATTTTTTCTTTTAACCAACCAATAAAAAACCCAGCTTAAAGCTGGGTCAGTGGAATCAAAAGATTCGTTTATCATCACGCGTGCGTTGAGGAATTTTTTCAATTTGTTGCCACACAGCTTTCGCAATATCAATGTAGCTATCAGCTGCGTCATCCATTGCTACAACACTTGGTTTACCCTCATCAGCGTGTTCACGTATTTGAGCATTTAAAGGCAAACGACCTAATAATGGAATATGGTATTGCTCGGAAAGCTTATCACCACCACCAATGCCGAAAATTTGTTCTTCATGTCCACAATTCGAGCAAATATGAGTCGACATATTTTCAACTACACCCAATACAGGTATGCCAACTTTATTAAACAGCTCAATTCCTTTGGTCGCATCCAGTAAAGCAACATTTTGTGGTGTAGTGACAATAATTGATCCTGTAACCGGAATACGCTGTGCAAGCGTAAGTTGAATATCACCGGTACCCGGCGGCATATCAATCATGAGTACATCTAAATCTGGCCAAAGTGTTTGGTTAAACAATTGCATTAAAGCACCGGTTGCTTTTGGTCCACGCCATGCAACAGGAGTATTGTTGTCACCTGTTAAATGTCCAATAGAAAGCACAGCCATACCATATGCTTCCAAAGGTACAAAGTTTTCACTTTCAATAAGAGGTGTTTTGCCTGCATTACCCAGCATAGTTGGAATACTTGGGCCATAAATATCGGCATCTAATACCCCAACCTTAAGCCCCATTTTCTGTAAGGCAAGTGCTAAATTGACAGTAGTTGTTGACTTACCAACTCCACCTTTCCCAGATGAAACTAAAATGACGTTTTTAATCCGAGGATGAAGTGGAACATCTCTTTGTTGTGGAGCAGCTTTTTGAATCGGAGGATTGTTTGGATCAGGTTCAGATTTAGGTGAGGCATCAAGCACAGGAGGTAAGTTCGCACTTTCTTTAGGTGCTTTAGATGAGCAGCCTTGGCCTGAACTTTCTTGAGCAGGACGTTTTTGTTGAACTACATGTAAGTTAAGTTCTTCAATACCACACTTTTGTAAAGCTCCAGCCAAATCATCATGAATTTGTTGCAAATACTCTTTTTCATCTGGAAAGGTATTAATGGTGAGCTGTAAAACTCGGCCTTGTACCTGAAGCTGACTAATGCGCTCTTTTAAGGCATCTTTTGAATGGGGTAGTAAATAGTTTTGGAGTACGGTTTGGATTTCATCTTCTTTCACTTCTTGTGCGGGTGAAAAAACGGACTTTAATGAAGAAAGCCAAGACATATTGTTTACTCCAAAAACAGATCATTACAGCTTGTTGGAGCTAGTGTAACAGTATTGATCCGCACTCGCTCAACTCGAAATGAATAATTGCTAATTTTAAAGCCTCATCATTTGAGTGAGGAGCACGAATTTTTGTTTAAATCAGCTTATTCAGCAGAATCGTGATTTTTCAATTTATTGAGTTTATCTGTTGCCGTTTTCTTCAATTCATCAAACTTTGCAGTTGCTTGAGTTTTTAACTCATCTAATTTTGATGCAGCCTCTTCCTTTAATTCTGCTGCTTTTGCTTTAGCATCATCAAGTTTATGAGCTGCTTCAGTTCGCAGGTGATCAAATTTGTCTTGCAGACTATGCTGAGCATCATCAAGTTTGCTCTTCAAATCACTGGCTTTCTCTTCCACTGCTTCTTTTGCAGCCGCCTGTTTCTCTTTTACATTATCCTTCAAATTATCTAAGGCTTTTTCACCTTGGGCTTTTGCATCTGCTGCTTTTGCCTTTAGTTCATCTACTTTATCTTCAACAGCTTCTTTACCATCGGCCTGTTTCTCTTTTACATTTTCTTTTAAATCTTCCAAGGCTTTTTCACCTTGGGCTTTTGCATCTGCTGCTTTTGCTTTCAATTCATCTACTTTATCTTCAACTGCTTCTTTGCCAGCAGCTTGTTTCTCTTTTATATTTTCTTTTAAATCGTCCAAAGCTTTTTCACCTTGTACTTTTGCATCAGCCGCTTTTGCCTTTAATTCATCTAATTTATTTTCAGTAGTCATCGTTGTTATCCTCATCGTTAATTAAAAAAATTACCTGAATAAGTTATTAGTTATACATCGTTATGGCTTGTTTTCTGACCGTAACTGCAATTTGAAACAAAGACAATACAGGAAGATTCAAATATTTTTTGATTTGTTTATCTGTTCTAAAGAGAAATCCTTTCTGGCTTTAGGCCCATTTCTGTAGCTACCTCTTCTCTTTAGACAAAGATTATTAATCTTTGCTTATCTCCCTGCATCAGTTAAAATCTTCCACCTTATAAATACGAATGAGAGAATGAGATCCGTGCGTAAAATTTTAGTCACCAATGCCCTCCCTTATGCCAATGGTCCAATTCATATGGGTCATTTACTCGGTTATATCCAGGCAGATATCTGGGTTCGTGCCATGCGGGCAATGGGTCATGACGTGACTTATGTATGTGCGGATGATGCTCACGGTACAGCGATTATGCTACGTGCCGAAGCAAATGGTATTAGCCCAGAAGAGCAAATTGCGAATGTTCAAAAAGAGCACATTCGTGATTTTGACGGTTTTGGCGTACATTTCGATCATTATGATTCAACTCATAGTGATGCAAACAAAGCTCGTTCAACAGATATCTATATTAAAAACCGTGAAGCTGGAAATATTGCAGTTCGCCCTGTAACTCAATTATTTGATCCAGAAAAAGGTATGTTCTTGTCTGACCGTTTCATTAAAGGCACATGCCCGAAATGTAAATCAGAAGATCAATACGGCGACTCATGTGAAGTTTGTGGTACAACTTATAACGCAACCGAATTACTTAACCCGCGTTCGACTTTAAGTGGTGCAACACCTGTTGAAAAATCATCAGATCACTATTTCTTTAAGCTTCCAAACTTCTCTGAATATTTACAGAAATGGACGCGTGATGAAGGTCGTCTACCTCTTTCAATTGCCAATAAATTAGACGAATGGTTTGAAGCGGGTTTAGCAGACTGGGACATTTCTCGTGATGCACCATATTTTGGCTTTGAAATTCCAGACGCCCCAAATAAATATTTCTATGTGTGGGTAGACGCCCCAATCGGCTATATGTCTAGTTTTGAAAACTATATCAAAACTAAACGTCCAGACTTAAACTTTGATGATTTCTGGAAAAAAGATAGTCAAAATGAGGTTTACCATTTTATTGGTAAAGATATTGTTTACTTCCATGCTTTATTCTGGCCTGCAATGCTTGAAGGTGCGAACTATCGCACTCCAACAGGCTTGTTCGTAAATGGTTTCTTGACTGTAAATGGACAAAAAATGTCTAAGTCTCGCGGTACTTTCATTAAGGCCGAGACGTATTTACAGCATTTAAACCCAGAGTATTTACGTTACTACTTCGCTTCTAAACTTTCAGATAAAGTTGAAGACTCTGACTTGAACCTTGATGACTTTGTTCAGAAAGTAAATTCAGATCTAGTTGGTAAAGTCGTCAATATTGCAAGTCGCTGTGCGAAGTTCATTAATAGTAGCTTTAACAATACGCTATCAAGTACATGTGCTGAATCTGAGTTAGTACAAAGCTTTATTGATGCCGGTGATTCAATTGCTAAAGCATATGAAGCACGTGAATTCTCTACAGCCATTCGTGAAATTATGGCGCTTGCTGACCGCGCAAACCAATATATTGATGAGAAAAAGCCTTGGGCTCTTGCTAAACAAGAAGGTCAAGAACAACAAGTTCTTGATGTCTGCTCAGTTGGTATCAACTTATTCCGTCAACTCGCAGTGTACTTGGCGCCAGTTCTTCCAACTTTGGCTAAGCAAGTTCAAGATTTCTTAAAACTTGAAAGCTTCGATTTCGAGTCACGCAAACAAATTCTTGTAAGCCATGAAATTGCGCAGTTCCAGCCACTTATGCAGCGTGTTGATTCAAAAGCTGTTGCAGCAATGGTTGATGCTTCGAAAGAGTCTTTAGGTGCTCCAGCTCCACAAGCAACTAAAGCAACAGCAAAGAAAGAGAAATCTGCCGAGAAAAAAGCAACCCCTACTCCAGCAGTGGGTGAAGCTGAAATTATCGGTATTGAAGATTTCTTAAAAGTTGACTTACGTGTTGCTCAAGTCGTTGAAGCAGGCACAGTTGAGGGTTCAGATAAATTGCTACAACTGACGTTAGACGTAGGTGAAGCTGAACCACGTAATGTATTTAGTGGTATTCGTAGTCAATATGCGCCTGAAGACCTAAAAGGTAAGCTGGTTGTTATGGTTGCCAACCTTGCACCACGTAAAATGCGTTTTGGTATTTCAAACGGTATGGTACTTGCTGCTGGAAATGGTGAAGGTATTTTCATTATTTCTCCAGATAGTGGTGCAAAACCTGGCGATAAAGTGTCTTAATTTGCCTTCATAAAAAAGCTCCCTAATTTGGGGGCTTTTTTTAACTATAAATTTTCTAGAAACATCTATAAGAAGATTTAAATTATGTCCATGGCCGCCCTTCACAAGGGTTACTAAGTAAAACGTGTATATTCCCCAATTCCTCATTTGTTAAATAACCATTCTTATTTTTATCTAAATAATGAAATAGTTCTGTTTGCTTATTCTCTCCCTGAAAACGCTTATCCGTAGGCCAACGATAAGGATAGAAATCTTGTACCTGTTGAAACTCTTTTAAGCTGTACAAACCATCATGATTTACATCATATTTTTCTTGAAAAAGCTTCCAATCTAAAGATGCAGGCTCACAGGCACTTACTACATTTAAAATGCAGTAAGTGATGCAGCCTATGAGTAACTTAATAGTTAGATTGCTCATGATTGTTGGCTTGTAAATCAGAAATTTTGTAATCTTTTTCATGAACAGGAGTACCAACTATGCTCATAGTCCGCTCATTGGCTGGCTGTTGCTTGCTCATTGTTCTCATCTCACATCCTGTCGTTAAGATAAGAAAAGCTACAGAAATGCTCACTATTAATTTTTTCATAGCGTGACCCTCATTTCTTTTTGTTTTATTTATTAAGTTACCACTTTTTAAATGGTTAAGAACTAAAAAAGATATTTCAATTTGTATATATTTTACTCAAAAATAAAGCCAGTCTATAAATATCTGGCTCTGCATTTTTTAGATATTTTAATTAAAGACTTATCATTTGAAGAAAATTAACTTTAAGCCCAATATACTCACAATACTTCCAGCTACCCGGTCAACGCCAGTTTTTGCTTTTAGGTACATTGTTCTTGGCTTCTCTGAAGATAGCAGCATTGCAACACATGAATACCACCCCGCATCGATCATAAAACAAATCACTGGCAATGCAACATAGTAATAATTTGGGATTTCTTTGGGCAATAAAGCAGTAAATACACTCGCCAATACAACAGCAATTTTCGGGTTACTTAACTGTGTAATCAGGCCATATCGATATGCCTGTTTATAGGTCATTTTTGATTTGCCATCATTTTCCATGGCAATTGGTTCTTTGGCATGTTTGATAATTTTAAAAGCAAGCCAAAGTAAATACAGTCCACCACCAATTTTTAAAATTAGATAAGCTGAAGGCACTGCCAACAAAACTGCCTGTAACCCCATGACGGCTAAAAAACCAAAAAGAGCAGCCCCCGTACCTGTACCTAAAGCAGTAAACAAACCATGTTTACGTGATTTAGAAATTGAATTTTGCGCTACATAAATAAAGCTCGGCCCAGGGCTTATTGCTCCAAGCATCAATGCCATCGCAATTGAAAAAAGAGGAATAAGGGACTCAAACATTGTATTGACCTAGCATCATGCAATTTGGCGATATTCTAGCAGCTTTTTATGACACATATAAAAATGGAAAAATATAAATGATAAAAATTGAATTTTCATGTTTTTACAATTTATCTCTTCACAACGGACAAAAATGTCCGTTAAATATATCATCTTTAAATCTCCCCCAATCCATGACATGAGTAAGCGTCAAAAAATTGCAGCCCATAATCGGGATGAATTACTCACTGCTGCCGAAGAATGTTTCCGTATTCATGGCATTAATGTGCCTTTACAAGTTGTCATTGACCATGCAGGTGTAGGTAGAGCAACCTTTTACCGAAACTTTTGTGATCGAAAGGCTTTAATTAGCGCTCTTTTAGAGCGCGCGATTACACAGCTAGAGCAAAAAGCTGCTCATTTTCAACAATTCGAGGATGGATTATTTCGTTTAATTGAAGGACATATTGCACAGCTTCCCAAACTCGCAATTTTGCAAGATTTTTGGAGAGTGATTGATCGACAAGATCCAATTATGTTAAAAATTTATGAAAGGCGAAATAATGCACTTAAACCACTGATTGAAAATGCGATAGAACAAAAATTGTGTCGAGCTGATCTGACTGCTAATGACTATGCAATGGTCACTGCAATGTTAGGTTCTTCATTTCAAGGACATGAGCCAGAAGAACAGACTCGCTTAGCAAAACGAGCAATTGAATTACTATTTAATGGTATTCAAATACAAAAAATTCGAGGGATAGAATGAGTAAAACGCCTCGTTATTTAGAAACACCACCCGACTGGACACCAGAGGAACAACCGACTCTACCTGGTTCACCAGCAGCGATTGCACATTCTGTACCTAAACGTTTTATCTATTTTTTCATTGGGCTATTCGTTGCTCTTTCGGCAAGCTTAAGTAATGGCTTTATCACGGCAAATTTGCCTTTAATTCAAGGTGAGTATGGCCTAACCCCTTCCGAAGCTGCATGGCTGCCTGCTGCATATGTTATGGCAAATGTCAGTTCAAACCTGATTTTGTTTAAGGCCCGTCAACAATATGGTCTGAGAGTATTTTCAGAAATAGGTCTCGTCATTTTTATTGCGGTTCTTGTTTTACATATTTTTGTACATACCTATGAAATGGCGCTGTTCGCACGGGTTGTAGCTGGTTTAGCAGGTGCACCACTAAGCTCCTTAGGTATGTATTACACCATGCAAGCTTTTAAAAAAGCTGACATGGCAAAAGGTATATACATTGCCTTTGGTTTTCAGCAGTTAGGTGTTCCTCTCGCTTGGATTATTTCTCCATTTCTTGTTAGTACAGACAGTTGGTCTGTTCTATATACCTTTGAGCTTGGTTTAGCACTTTGTTGTTTAGCTATGGTTGTTTCATTAAAACTACCACGCAGCTTACGTATTTATGTGTTTGAGAAGCAGGATTTCTTTACCTTTGCTTTACTGGCTCCTGGTTTTGCATGCTTATGTATTGTGCTTACACAAGGACCAATTCTGTGGTGGTTTAATAGCGAATGGCTTGCTTATATATTAATTGCAGGTTTTAGCTTAGTTGTTTTAGGTTTACTTTACGAACACTACCGTGCCAATCCATTAATTATGACACGTTGGTTAGGTACTGCTTCGACACTACGTTTTATTTTTGGTGCTTTTGCGATTCGGCTTCTAATGTCAGAGCAAAGCTATGCTGCTGTTAACTTCTTAAAAGCCATGGGAATGGGACCTGATCAGTTTGTACCTCTTTATGTTGTGATATTTATCGGGATTTTAAGCGGAACATTATTTAGTGCACTGACTTTTTCACGCGAACGAATTATCTTCCACTTACTTTTTGCAGAGTTCTTGATTCTGGTTGCCTGTGGACTAGATTATCACTTAACCAGTGATGTTCGACCTGTGAACTTTTTTGCAAGTCAATTCTTAGTGGGTTTTGCAGGTGGTTTATTTATTGGGCCATTACTGCTTATTGGCTTTGCTCAAACTTTAGCAAAAGGTCCTTCATATGTAGTGACTTTTATTGTGCTGTTCTCTGCAACTCAAACCTTTGGTGGTCTGGTCGGGTCTTCTTTCTTCTCGACCTATCAACAACACCGCACGCAAAACTATCAAGTCGAGATTATTAAAGATTTAGAACAATCCGACCCGTTAGTTTCTCAAAGGCTCTCCACTTATCAGCGTAGTGCAGCCATCACAACAAATGACCCGGCATTACAAACGGCTCAGGCCATGCGCACACTCAATCAAGTGGTCACCCGTGAAGCACAAGTGCGTGCCTACAATGATGTTATTGCGTTAAACGGTATTTTTGCTATCGCATTGCTCTTATGGGGTGGATTTAATATTGCCCGTAGTAAATATCTACAACGCAGAGGAATTAGCCGTCCTTAATGGCTTTCGTTATTGATGAAACAGAAATTGAGATTGATATATGTCAGATGATCAAAATAAACCGGAACAAAGCCCTGCTCAAACATCTAATAATGAGCCAACGCCTGCACCTGCACCTGCACCTGCACCTGCACCTGCACCTGCACCTGCAAGTAAACTGATTCCAACAAAACGCTCAACCCTCT
Source organism: Acinetobacter sp. AOR41_HL (assembly GCF_027854645.1). Taxonomy (NCBI): domain Bacteria; kingdom Pseudomonadati; phylum Pseudomonadota; class Gammaproteobacteria; order Moraxellales; family Moraxellaceae; genus Acinetobacter; species Acinetobacter sp. AOR41_HL. The sequence goes on from NZ_JAKTHZ010000010.1 coordinate 58,431, forward strand.
TATGGATGTTAGGTGTTCTTATTATTGGTATTTTAGTAATTTTATGGGCATGGAGAATTGGGCCTTTTGCAACGAGTGTACAGCAAACGGACAATAGTTATGTCAAAGGTAAAACCACTGTTTTATCTTCACAAATTAATGGCTATGTTAAAGATGTATTAGTGAAAGACTTTGACCATGTTAAAAAGGGTCAAGTATTAATGCATATTGATGCCACTACTTACGATCAAAAAGTAGCACAAGCGGCTTCAGGCGTTGAACAGGCTAAAAATACTTTAGCTAATCAAACCCAATCCATCGCACAAAAACAAGCTGATATTGTTGCGGCGCAAGCCAAAGTAGATCAGGTGAAGGCTCAATACGAACTCTCTTTAGCACAGCTTAGACGCTATCAGCAGTTAGGAAATAGTGGTGCAGCCTCTAAATCTGAGCAAGATAAAGCCGCAGCAGATGCCGAAAATAATCTCGCAGCCCTTAAGCAAGCAGAAGCTAATGTATTAGTTGCAAAAGAGGCTTTAAAAACCGCACAGGTCGCAGAAGCAGGTTTAGAAGCACAAGTTTCTAGCGCTAAAGCACAATTAGATCAAGCACAAACCACCAAAGACTATAGCGTTATTGTTGCCCCTATGGATGGTCAACTTGGGGAAGTAAATCCTCGTGTTGGGCAATATGTCGCAGCAGGTTCACAGTTGCTGTACTTAATTCCACAACAAACTTGGGTGATTGCTAACTTTAAAGAAACCCAAATTGCCAATATGCGAATTGGACAAAAAGCATGGTTTACAGTGGATGCGATGAACCACAAAAAATTTACAGGACATGTTGAGCAAATTTCGCCTGCTGCAGGTTCCGAGTTCAGTGTGTTAAAGCCAGACAATGCGACAGGTAACTTTACTAAAGTTGTGCAACGCATAGCTGTACGTATCACTATCGACCCAAATCAGGAAGGAATGGAACACTTACGCCCTGGTATGTCAGTGATTACTTCTGTCGACACAAGCTCTTAATCAGCTTTTTAAAGTTCTCTTTAAAAAGTTACAATGTGATCATTCATTATTTTTCTCAATTTCTAATGTTTGATCACATTGCCCAACCTATTTCTTACCAGCACATTGAACTCCCATCATCTGTTCATCTCGACATTAAACGTTTAGATCTCGTCCATCCTCAAATTTCGGGCAATAAGTTTTTCAAATTAAAATACAATTTACTTGCCGCAAAACAACAAGGACTATTAAATATTTTGACTTTTGGTGGCGCTTATTCAAATCATATTGCCGCAACGGCCTATGCAGCTCATATTTTTGGCTTAAACAGCATTGGAATTATTCGTGGTGAAGAGTTAGCGAATAAGCCGCTTAACCCCACTTTGGAAAAAGCACAAAGTTTAGGAATGCAGCTACATTTTGTCTCACGCAATGAATATCGTTTGAGAGATGATGAAAACTTTCTTCAACAGTTAATTCAACAGTTTCCTGAAACATACATAATCCCTGAAGGCGGCACCAATAAGTTAGCAGTTCAAGGTTGTCAGGAAATTCTTAGTCAGAGTGATTTAGAGAAATATGATGTGATTTGCTGTGCGGTAGGAACTGGCGGAACAATTTCAGGTCTTATTGAAAAAAGTTCAACACATCAAAAAGTCTTAGGATTTTCAGCTTTAAAAGGCGACTTTTTACAACAAGAGATTCGTCGGTGGACTAAAAAACAAAATTGGTCGCTAACAGATGCTTATTGCTGCGGTGGTTATGCCAAAACGTCACCTGAACTATTTGCATTTATTAAAGGTTTTGAAGCGCAATACGCTGTGCCTCTTGAACCAATCTATACGGGAAAAATGATGTTCGGTTTATCCGACCTTATAAAAAATAATTACTTTTCCGAAGGAACTCGTATTCTCGCTATTCATTCTGGTGGTTTACAGGCAGATATAAGAAATAAAACGGACCAATAATTCACTCTTTTTTAGTTAACGTTTTCTCTACCATCATAAATGTCTTTAGCACGAGTAAGGGCTGACATGGTAGTATATGCCCCTTTTTAATTTTCACGATTAATCGAGAATCTCTTATGTCTAACAGTCATGTCGATGTCATTGTCTTAGGTGCAGGCGCTTCTGGACTCATGTTGGCTGCACATGCTGCTAAACGAGGACGCTCGGTTTTAATTTTAGAAAAAGCCAATAAAATTGGTAAAAAGATTTTAATGTCGGGTGGAGGTAAATGTAACTTTACCAACCTGTATGTAGAGCCTGACAACTATATTTCTCATAATCCACACTTTGTCATTTCTGCCCTGTCACGCTATAGCAACTGGGACTTTATTGGTCTGGTGTGTGATTATGGAATTGCCTATGAAGAACGTAAACACGGCCAATTATTTACCCTAAACGGCGCTAAAGAAATTTTAGAGATGTTGGTGAGTGAGTGTAATAAAACCAACAATGTTGAAATCCAGACCGATTGTGAAGTTGGGCAGATTGATCCATTAGAACAAGGCGGTTTTTCTGTACACACCAACCAAGGTCGATTTAGCTGTGAGTCATTAGTCGTTGCTACAGGCGGTTTATCTATTCCGACTTTGGGCGGTTCTGGATTTGGCTATGAACTAGCACAAAAGTTTGGACATACAGTTTTCCCAACCCGCGCTGGTTTAGTTCCATTTACTTTTTCGGATCATATCAAAGAAGTCACCACGCGCTTAAGTGGTAACGCTTTAGATGTCACGTTAAGCAATTCAAAAAATAGCTTTACTGAAGCGTTATTATTTACCCATCGTGGATTAAGTGGGCCAAGTTCTTTACAGCTTTCTAACTACTGGAATACCGGTGAAAGTTTTAAAATTGACTTTTTCCCAAGCCAAGATTTAACGACTTATTTAAAAGATAAAAAGAAAGCACAGCCTAAAGTTTTATTACGTACCCTTCTTAATGAGTTTACTGCAAAAAGTATTGTACAAGAGCTACAACAACTCATATGGCCCGAGCATAGCGAAATGGCAATTGGTAATATGAGTGATGCACAGCTAGAACATATTGCCGAGCAGTTACATGGTTTTTCAGTTAAACCATCAGGCACTGAAGGATATCGTACTGCCGAAGTTACCTTAGGTGGAGTTGATACAACCGAAGTTTCATCTAAAACACTCGAAAGCAAAAAGCAGAAAGGACTGTTCTTTATTGGAGAAGTACTTGATGTGACTGGCCACTTAGGAGGCTATAACTTCCAATGGGCTTGGTCTTCTGCTTATGCAGCAGCACAATATGTTTAACTGTTGAATACGCTAATTTGCTGCTTTCGCATCACTTGATGATTTGTCAGCATCACGTGTATGTGTTGTTGCCTGTTTTGATGAATCAGATTTGCTAAATACAAATTTATAAGCACTTGCTAAAAAACCTACGGTAATCCCAGCAATTACAACAGGTGCTAAAAAACGACCAGGCTTCTTCATCGTATTTTCCTCACTTATTTGTTTTTATAGCTGTCAAAGACAGAACGACCACTCAATATAGAGTGGTCGAACTTATCACAAAAATCAAAGATTTTTTGTACTGTTTATCTGAAAATTAGTTACACCTACTAAATTTCATCATTTTCGCCAGTAGAACCAAACGGTTTATTTACTGGTGGTTGTGATGGATTTACTTGTGCAGAATCAGCTGGTTTTGCATCAGATGAAACTGTTGTTGATGGTGCTGTTGTAGTCGTTGACGGAGTTGAAGCCGAAGACGTACTTGCTGTTGTAGTAGAAGCTGGTTGATATAAAGGATTTGGTTGATTAGCTTCTTTTTTCGCTTTATCAAGCAAGTCAGACAGCAATCTTTCAGCTGGTTGACGACCACCTAAACCAAATGCAAGTGCGAAAGCCACTGCAACTGCACCTAGAGTTAAGCCAAATGCAAGGTTCACAATCGAATCAGCAATACCCATCGCTTTTAAACCAAGCGCAAGGACTAAACCAATAATTAAGACACGAACCAAACTACCTAACCAACGTGAACTATTATATTCACCGCGTTGCACCACATTTGCCACAACATTGGCAAGCCAGAAACCAATAACCAAAATTACAGCGCCCAATAGAATGTTTGCACCGAAATGGATAAACATTGCAATTAGACCACTAATCTGTTCAAAACCAAGACGGTCAGCAGCTTCTGAAACTGCAAACAGCATCGTAAAGAACACGATTAACCAACCCACAGCGCCAGAAACTTTAGTTTGACCTAAAAAGCGTTGTACATCTAATTTTGCAGGGATTTCATCAACACCTGTTCCCGCAATCAGTTCGGCAACCAAGCGTCCAACAAAACGAGAAACAATATAAGCAACCAGTAAAATTAATCCGGCAGCAATAATATTTGGAATCGCTTGCAAGATTTCATTGAGCATTGCTGTCGCTGGCTGAGAAATAGTCTCAATACCTAAAGCTTCAAATGCCACAATTAATGTCGTAATGATAATAATGGCAAAAACAAAAGAACCTAAGAATTTGCCTACATTTGAGTTTTTGAAAAGACCGATTTTTTCAGCTTGTGCTTGAACGCCTAAGCTATTGATTAGGCCCTCAACAATACCGCGTACAATTTTTGCCAAGATATAACCAACAAAAACGATAACGCCAGCAATAAAGATATTTGGTAGGAAGGCGATTGCCTCATTCACCATATTTTGAACAGGAATAAGTAAACCTGTTAATCCTAAGATTGAGAGAACAATAGGAAGGAAAAGTAATAATACAAGCCAGTAAAGAATTTCACCAATATTCTGGCTAATTCCCCCTACCCCTACTTCACTACTTAACTTGTCATCAAGTTGCGTTCTGGATAGCACATTGGTAATTCCTGCCCGCACCAGTCGAGCAACGATCCAGCCAATGAAACCCACTACCACGGCAGCAATGATATTTGGAATATAGACGAGTACCTGATTCACCATATTGCTAAATGGCCCACTCACTCCACTAATGTTGAGCACATTTAAAGCGGCAACAACAGCAAGAATCAGAATAAACCAGAATATGACTTTGGAGACGAGGCCTTCTATGTTGGGAGTACGTCCTGTAGCTGAAGATAATTTGGCATTTGTATTTAATTTTTGCAGAAGTTTTTTTACCCCTGCCGCAACTAATAAAGCGATTATCCAGCCAACCAGTAAGATGACAATTGCAGCTAAAATAGGATGAAACTGATCCCAGTAATACATCGCATCAAACTGAGCGCCGCGAGGCCCATTAAAAAATTCATTCATATTGTTATGTCCTCAATTGTTATGTTCTTTTCAGTGTTATCAATAAATGAAAAACACCAGTTCGTTGTAAAAAATGACGATAAATGCGGTCTATGTCACCTTATGTTTTGAATATTTTTCAATCAACATCCTTCTGCATAAATACAACAAATTGATGCAAAAGATTGCAAAAAAAGCCTTCAGAGCACATCCTAAAGGCTTTTTATAGATATATACTGGTGAGCTTACTATCCTTTGTAAGTTTTCAAATCAGAATTACCCATCATGACATGTGGTGTAGTCTCATGTTGAAAAGCCGCTTCTTGTTTTGGTGATTGGTTATGTTCAGCAACCATATAAACAATAAGCGCAAGAAGAAAAAGCCCTACAATAATTAAAATATAAACTGGCAATCTTCTTTTTTTTGCAGTCTCTTCAGGACTCGTCACATGAGGTGGTTTTGAAAAATCATGCATCTTCTTTCCCCTCTTCTATTATCATTAACTTTATATTCATCATAACAATTTGATTTGTTGCATTGTGTGAAAAAGCATTATGCGAAGGTGACTAGGTTTGCAAAACTCTACTTTAAAAAAAATATTTTTAGTATAAAATTTAGCCACTTTATTTTTGACTATATAAAAAATATTCTGACTTTATTCGAATTCTTTTGCGAAGTTGGATTTGTAATACAATATGTTTTAGCGCTTACTTTTTATAAAATAGGCTATAATAAGCCCCCTTGTTTTAAAGCTACTCAATTTTATGATGTATCGTCAGCAAAGCGTAACTCTTGATCTCGACACTGACGTCACACATCAATGTTATTTGCATCAGACAAGAGATGACCATCTCATTGGTATTATTGAATTTAATAAGCCAAGCTATGAGCTCAAATGGGGTGATCTTGAGTATTTCCGTCGCCGTACCGAAGAGTTCTCGGTCATGCCATTCCCTGAATGTGTTAATGCGATGATTGTTGATATTCGTAATATCAATGTATTTCTGGACAACGAAGTGCCTATTTTACCATGGCGTTTACTTGAAGAAGACTGCCCTGTTCGTTTGGTTGTTCCTCAAGATCGTCTTGAATATTATGCGGGACTTTTTGAGCCAACTTGGCTTTCAACAGATGTAGACAGTGCAATTTCAGAAATTCGTGAATTTATGGATATGTTTGTCCATTAATAAACATATCCATAAAAATTCTCTTAAAATATTTTTACTTTCGGTTTTTACCAATAATTCTCTACTGCAATATTTCCCTCACCACGACGATTCATCGTCAAACCGCGGCGTTTTAAAGCCTCTTTGGTATCGTCAACCATTTGTGGGTTTCCACATAGCATGACATGACTGGTTGCTGAATTAAGTTCCAGACTTGCTGCTTTTTCTAACTCACCATTTTCAATTAATATCGGTAAACGTTCATGCAACGGCGCAGATGGATCTCGGGTAATAATTGGAATAAATTTAAAACCTACATGCCCTTCGCCAAAAGTTTCGGCAATCTCTTGAATACGGTCAACATAAGCCAATTCATCTGCTGTACGTACACTGTAGACCAAATTGATCTTTTGATAATTAGACCAAGTTTCAAAGTCTTGTAGCATCGACAAAAATGGAGCCAAACCAGTACCTGTTGCCAATAACCATAAATCATGGGGTAAAGGTTGCTGATAACGCGCCAAAGTCAGATAGCCATATGGAATTTTTTCTAAATATAACTCATCACCGACTTTCAAATGCTGTAGATTCGAGGTGAAGGCACCGTCTGGTACCACAATTGAGAAGAACTCTAGCGTTTCATCAAATGGAGAAGACACCACAGAATAAGCACGAACAACCAGTTCCTCCCCCACCTTTAAACCTATACGCGCAAACTGACCTGCGGTAAATTTAAAATGTGAAGGGCGAGTCATGGTAAAGCTGAAAAGTGTTGGGGTCCAACGATGAACAGATAAAACTTTTTCTACGCTAAATTTTTCAATTGACATGATTTCAACGTGGCATGAAATAGTGCGCTCATGTTAGCATGACAGCCGAAATAATGAATACTTTTAAACGTTAAGGCTTTTAAACATGCGGATGACATTACGCCAGTTGGCTGTTTTTGTAGCAGTCGCCCAAGAAGGAACCGTTACTAAAGCCAGTGATGCGGTCAGACTGACGCAAAGTGCAGCAAGTATGGCTTTAGCTGATTTAGAAGACGGCTTAGGTGCTCCTTTGTTTGATCGTTTAGGGAAGCGCTTACAACTAAATGATCTTGGACGTTTTTTACTTCCACAAGCATTAGAGATATTAGGGCGCTGTGAAGCTTTTGAACAAGCTGCAAAAGGTGAGTTACAAAGCATTGACCTTCGTATTGGGGCGACCTTAACTATCAGTGACTATTTAATGCCTGATTTAATGGCTAACTTTTTACAGCGTCATCCGCAAGCACATTTACAACTTCAAGTAGGTAACACACGCCAAATGATTGAAGCTGTGAATCAGTTCCAATTAGATTTAGCTTTAATTGAAGGTTCTTGTCACTTACCTCAACTCCAATGTATTCATTGGCGCGATGATGAATTAGCAGTGTGCTGTTCACCAGATCATCCTTTAACACGTTTAAATCGCCCACTTACGCCTCAAGATTTTCATGACATAGAATGGATATTACGTGAGGAAGGTTCTGGTACTCGAGAAGTCTTTGATAATGCTATTTTGCAAGATCTACCCGATGCCAACATTCGCTTAACGCTTGGTCACAATGAAGCAATCTTAAAAATAGTGGCAGGTGGTTTAGGAATGTCTTGTATTTCTAGATTAGCAATTGAACCTTTAAGTGAAAAAGGTCAGCTCGTCATTTTAGATACACCATTTTGGCAACTGACCCGTCCGCTTTATATGCTGGTGCATCGCCAAAAATATCAAGGTCCGGGCCTTAAAGCATTTTTAAAATTCTGCGATGAAGATCAGGCTTAAAGCCTGATTTTCTAATGCCATCGTGAGTCATTTTTCGTTTTCTCAGATAGTTGAATATCCGGCAATTTACCCAAAGCTGCGCGCTGTTCCTTAATAATCTGCTTCTGCTGCTGTATTAATAATTGCACTTTTTCATGTGATGCACGTTGTTGAGCCTCCTGACGATAGTGCAATACCATAAAACTCACACACGCAACAATGACTAAGACCATAACGGTAAATATACTGATGTATTCACTTGAACTCAGCTTGAATTTGCTGCGTTTGATTTTTCCCCGTTGATTCATATTTCCCCTTTTTTTAATTTTATTATTCGTTTTAAGAAAATTAAGGGAAACTTATATCTCCCTTAATGCTAAATCTCTTAATTTTTTTAAACACCAACCAAAGTAATTGCTTAATACATTATTTAAGTAATTTTAATGCATAAGACTTAGTTCACCTAGCGTCGGAAATTTGACAATAACTCACTGGTAATCGCTTTATTGTGTTCCGAAATTTTATTTTTTTTAGTTTTTGCAGGGTTTGGGTCCACACGCTCAATTTTGATCGCTTTAAATTTCCCCTGATTATCCGCTGCAAGAAATCTTACTTTTTCATTTCTTTTTGGCTCACCTTCTGATGCAGGGAAATCAGAAATATGAAAGAAAATATCTCCTTCAGTGGTTGAAATAAAACCAAATCCTTTATCGGCGTTATATTGTTTTACTCTTCCAACATAAAACTCTTGCTTCATGATCTTTCCCCTATTTTTTCCCATCCAATCGTTGCGGTAAATAAAAAGAGACTTTCAATTCCGCTCTTAAAAAAATATACGGTTTGATGAAGTCTCTTTTTATTGCTATGTCAAAAATTAATCTTTTTGAACACTACCAAAAATCTTGTCGCCAGCATCGCCTAAACCAGGAACAATATAACCATGTTCATTTAAGCCATCATCAATAGATGCAGTATAAAGCTGAATATCGGGATGTGCTGCTTCTACTTTTGCAATTCCTTCAGGAGCTGCAACTAACACCATAACACGAATATCTTTACAACCACTTGCCTTTAGCACATCAATGGCAGCAACTAAAGAATTACCCGTTGCTAACATTGGGTCAATAATCATCGCAATACGGTTCGCCACATCTGGAACTAACTTTTTATAGTAAGTACGTACTTCTAACGTAGCCTCATCACGTTCAAGACCTAACACACTGACTTTGGCACTTGGAATCAGGTTAAGTACGCCATCAAGCATACCAATACCTGCACGTAGAATTGGTACAATCGTTATTTTTTTACCAGCAATACGCTGAGTAGTAACATTGCCAGCCCAACCTTCAATCTCACAATCCACAACTGGTAAATCTTTGGTTGCTTCATATGTCAATAACATAGTCACTTCTTGAGCAAGCTCACGGAAATTCTTAGTACTGATGTCAGCACGACGTAATAAACCTAATTTATGACGAATAAGTGGGTGACGAATTTCTTGAATGGCCACAGATGTTACCTAAAAATATAAAAACGTATTTATTATAATCTTTTTTTAACTATCAATAAAAAAAAGCCTCCATATTTGGAGGCTTTTTTGTACACAAGAATTATTGCTGTTGTGAAAGCATGAAATGTAATGGAGATAAAATTTCTGCTTTTAATGCCAAATTAATCATTGGATCTGGATATACACCCAAAATAATCACTAATGCAGCAGCAGCCAACACCATTAAACCACCCACTTTTTGTCCCCAATGTGCATCAGCATCAATACGAGGAGTTTCAGGTGGAGTCATATACATAACAACCATCACACGTAAGTAGTAATACAAACCAATACCACTACCTACAATAATCATTGCAGCTAAGAACCAGTGTTGAGTCGTTACAGCAGCCATAACAACCAAGAACTTACCAATGAAGCCCGCTGTTAATGGAATACCAGCCAAAGATAACATCATGACTGTTAATGTTGCTGTAAGTACTGGACGGCGCCAGAACAAACCACGGTAGTCTGCAAGGCTTTGAGCTTCATCTACGTTGTTATATGGGCTAGACATTAACGCTACTGCACCAAAGGCACCAATAGTGGTTAATACATAAGTCACCACATACACAGTTACACTACCTAAGCTCGCATATGTCATGCTAATTAAAGCAATTAATAAATAACCAAAGTGAGCAATAGATGAATAACCTAAAATACGTTTTAAGTTCACTTGACGAACAGCGAGCAAGTTACCGACTAAAATTGACAATACAGCAATAATTGTCAAAACAGTCACTAGCGAGTTCACCATGATTGCGCCAGAAGCAAGCAAATAACGTACGAACAAACCAATAGTCGCAACCTTAGCAGCAGTCGCTAAGAAAGTTGCCATTGGAGCCGGTGCACCTGCATATACATCTGGTGTCCATTTGTGGAACGGTGCAAGCGATAATTTGAATGCAACAGCAAAGATAATAAGTGCTAAACCTAATAACACCATTGGCTGTTTGATTGCGCCAAATAAAGCTTGAACAGAATCATAGAATGAAAGCGAACCAGTGTAAGCGTAGATATACGCCATACCCATCAACAACATTGCAGAAGCTGTTGCAGAAAGCACAAGGTACTTAATGCCCGCTTCAAGCGATTGACTACGTTGATATGTATAAGCAAGTAAGCCATATACAGGAATCGACATTAACTCAAGACTAATGAAGAAAGATGCATAATGAGAACTTGCAACCATCAACATTGCACCAGCTACAGAAGCAAGTAACAGAAGATAGAGTTCTTCGCGGTTGTCTTTATAAGTCTCGATATAAGCATGAGACAAAGTACAACAAGCCAATGATGCAACTAGAATCATGAACTGATAGAACAAAGTAAATGGATCAACCATAAACATGCCCATCACATTTGCCGGTACAAATTTACCGCCAAATAGTTCTAGCAAGATATAAAGTGCAGCAAGGTTTAAACCGACAACAGAAGTTGTTGCGATTAAATTATGGTTACGTTTAATTGAAATTAACAACATGACGACGACTGTTGTCAAAGCAACAATCATCACCGGTGCTAAAGGCATAAGCGTAGAGAATGATACTGTGAAGTTCATGATTATTGGATCTCCACATGGTCAAGTTGAGTAGCTGTTTGCTGAACAGTTTCAACGACTTCTTGTACTGGCACATAACTATTGACCAACCACTGCATACTTGAATGAGATACATCCAAGAATGTTTGCGGGAAGATACCAAGCCAAACGAGACCAATCGCACAAATCATCAAAATAACAACTTCACGAGCAGATAAGTCTTTTAATGGACTAGTGTAGTGTTGCTTTTGTTCAGGGTTTGGCTCACCAAATAAAGCACGGTGAATCAAGATCAAGCCATATAAACCTGCAAATACAAGGCTGATAGAAGCAAGAATCGTGAAGGCAGGATATTTATTAAATGAACCCATCAAAATCAGGAATTCACCAATAAAGTTACCTAAACCTGGCACACCAACAAGAGCAGCTACGAAGAACATTAAGAAGAATGGTAAGTATTGGAGTTGACCACGAAGACCACCCATCAAACGCAAATCACGTGTATGCAAGCGCTCGTAGATTTGACCAGACATAATGAACAATGCAGCAGATGACAAACCATGTGCCAACATCATGATCATTAAACCTTGGAAGGTCAAAATATTACCTGCATAGATTGCAAGTAAAATGAAACCCATGTGTGAAATCGACGTATACGCAAGTAAACGCTTCATGTCAGTTTGCTGGTAAGCACACCAAGCACCGTAGAAAATACCAATCAAACCGAAAATAATCGCGATATCTGCAAACTGTGCAGAAGCTGCCGGGAAGAATGGAATTACAAAACGGAGCAAACCGTACGCTGCAGTCTTAATCAAGATACCAGCCAAGTCTACAGAACCCGCTGTAGGAGCTTGAGCATGCGCATCTGGTAACCAGCCATGCAATGGGAAAACTGGTAACTTCACTGCAAAACCGATAAAGAAGCAGATCATGAAACCATACGCGAAGCCAGCAGGTAAACGATTCGCTACAGCTAATAAATAGTTGTAATCAAAACCGATCATACCAGTCATCATGTAACCATAGACCACAAGGCCAAGGATACCGATTAACATCACTAAACCAGCGATTTGTGTATATAAGAAGAACTTAGTTGCAGCGTAAACACGTGAACGGCCGTTTGAACCCTTATGACCCCATAACGCAATTAAGAAGTAGATTGGTACAAGCATCATCTCCCAGAAGAAGAAGAATAGGAACAAATCAATTGCCAAGAACACGCCAATAACGCCACCTAAACTCCATAATAAGTTTAAGTGGAAGAAACCAACATTCTTTTGAATCTCACCCCATGAACAACCAACAGCAAGTACACCCAGTAAAGCTGTTAACAACACCATGAGTAAAGACAAACCATCCACTGCTAAGTGAATGCCAATACCGAGAGACTTAATCCAAGGTAAATAGAACTCAGCTGACCAAGTTGGGACTTTTGAGCCCAACTCGTAGCTATAAGTACCATTTTGCCAAAGTGCAAGACCTAAGCCCAAGGTAATGAGCATACCAATTAAGGCAATCCAGCGTGGCAAAGTTTTGTCGAGTTTATCGACTAACCAACAAGTAAAACCTGCAATGAACGGAACAAGGATCAGCGCGGGTAAAATTAAATTGTTTTCCATTTTATTTCCCCACTACCTGAATAACGATCAAGATCATCAATAACACCACTACACCGAGTGACATGCTTGATGCGTATTCACGCAATGAACCTGTTTGACGTGAGCTTGTGAAACTGTTTCCGCCTTTAACAAGCGCAGGAAGAACAAGCCATAAGCTGTCAATCGGATCACGACCAAATAGTTTGGCGAAGAATAAATAAGGTTTAACAAAAACGATGTCATACAACGCATCGAAACCAAATGCAGTACGACAAATATGAGCTAAGCCAGCACCAAGACTTGTTTGAGCAAACGATTTCACTGCACCGTAAGCAAATGCAAATAGACCAATACCCACAGCTAAACCAACAAGCGCAATGCCTACAGCTAAATGCTCTGCCCCATGCATACCTTCTACAAATTGTTCAGCAACATGGAATTCAGGAATTTTTGCTGTATTTAAAATACCAGCTACTGGACCTTTTAATGCAGCACCCACAAAAGTAGACAATACTGCCAAGATACCTAATGGCGCCCAGTAAGTTGCACCTTTAATCTCATGGTAATGCGTATTTTCTTTACCGAAGAATACAACCCAGATTAAACGGAAGGTATAAATTGAAGTCAGGAATGCACCTGCTACACCAGCCCAATATAAAGTGTGGTATAGAGCAATTGATTGACCTTGTACCCAAACTTCACCAAGAATCGCATCTTTTGAGAAGAAGCCGATTGTTAAGAATGGAATCGCTGCTAATGCACCGCCACCAATCGCGAAACATGCAAATAGGAATTTGTTTTTGTAGAACAAACCGCCCATTTTGAAAATGTTCTGTTCGTGATGGTAAGCAAGAATAACTGCACCAGAAGACAAGAATAATAATGCTTTGAAGAATGCGTGAGCTAACATGTGGAACAGGCCAGCTTGATACGCTTCTGCACCTACAGCCATAAACATATAACCAAGCTGACTCATTGTTGAGTAAGCCAAAATACGTTTGATATCTGTTTGCACGAGAGCAGCAAAACCTGCAACTAATAAAGTTACAGCGCCTGTTACCGAAATGAACTGCATCACTTCAGGTGCAAGCTCAAATACGCTAAATAGACGGCAGCATAAGTACACACCAGCCGTTACCATTGTTGCTGCGTGGATTAATGCAGAAACAGGTGTTGGACCTGCCATCGCATCTGCCAACCATGTTTGCAATGGAATTTGAGCAGATTTACCAGCAGCACCTAAGAACAACATTAATGCAGTCCAGATAGTAAGTGACGAACTCTTCGTCATGACTTCTGCTGCGTGTTCAACGATGTACTGAGTATTAAGCGTACCAAATTGTTGGTAAAGCAAGAATAAAGCGATAAGTAGGAATACATCACCTACACGGGTAACTGTAAATGCTTTGATCGCTGCCCAACCATTTGCAGGGTTTGCATAATAGAAACCAATCAGCAAGTAAGAGCATAGACCTACGCCTTCCCAACCTAAGAATAACAACGCTAAGTTGTCACCCAATACAAGCACAAGCATGCTTGCAACGAATAGGTTGAAATAAGAGAAGAAGCGCGCATAACCTTCTTCACCACGCATGTACCATGATGCAAAGATGTGGATTAGAAAACCAACACCTGTGATCATGCCCATCATGAGTAAAGATAAGCCATCTAAATGTAAGCTAATGCCAGGAGCGAAACCACCAACATTGAACCATGTCCAAAGGTTTTGAACAAAAACCTGTTGGCCGCTGTTGGTAAATGCCATACCAGCAATCAATGCAAATAATGCAGATAAACCTACAGAACCCACACCAATAATTGCTGCAACATTTTCAGAGAGCTTATCACGCCCTGCCGCCAATAAAATAAAACCGATTAGCGGAAATAATACTGTTAGATATAAATAACTCATCCGCGCATCTCACTAGCAGCATCCACATCCAAATGATGGAAGCGATGATAGAACTGAAGGACAATCGCAAGACCGATACACGCCTCTGCCGCAGCAAGGGTTAAAATCAGAATGAACATGACTTGTCCATCTGGTTGTGCCCATACGCTACCCGCAAGAACGAATGCTAACGCAGCAGCATTCATCATGATTTCAAGGCTCATTAACATAAATAGTAGGTTGCGTCGCACCATTACACCGTAAAAACCGAGTGCAAAAAGAATGGTTGCAACAATCAAACCATGTTCTAAAGGGATCTGGCCCATTATTCTTTTTCCTCTTCTGCACCTGGTTCACGTTTACCTAAGTGGTATGCTGCAACAAGGGCTGCTAGCAATAACATCGCGGCAACTTCAACCAATAATAAGTAGTGAGTAAAGAGCGCTTGACCAACAACTTTTGGTCCAATTACTTGTGCTCCAAGTGGAGCAGAGATGGTTGTATATTCACCACCAAGCATCCAAACTAAAAGCAAGCCAAGTAAAAAGCTCATGAGTGCTGGATATGCCCAAGCATCTGAAGAAAGCCATTTACGCTCTTGTTCAACTGTGTGTTGCCCTAAGTTAAGCATCATCACAACGAATACGAACAAGACCATAATCGCACCAGCATAAACAATGATTTCGAGGGCGCCAGCAAACGGCGCACCTACGATCATGAAAATACCAGCAACAGCTAGTAATGAAACAATCAGACTAAGCAATGCATGTACAGGGTTCGTGTTAGTCACTACACGAACCGTAGAAACGATGGCCACGAGCGCCATCAAATAAAACGGCCACATCATGGTAATAGACTCCGTACATCGATTGGTGCACTTTCTTTTTGTGCTTGACCTTTCTCTTTACCGTTAATTGCCATACCAGTTACACGGTAGAAGTTGTAGTCTGGGTATTTACCTGGACCTGAAATGAGTAAGTTTTCTTTCTCATATACGAGGTCTTGACGTACGTATTCGCCCAACTCGAAATCTGGAGTTAACTGAATCGCTGTCGTTGGACATGCTTCTTCACACATACCGCAGAAGATACAACGAGAGAAGTTGATACGGAAAAACTCCGGATACCAACGACCGTCTTCTTTTTCAGCTTTTTGCAGTGAAATACAGCCAACTGGACATGCAACCGCACAAAGGTTACATGCCACACAACGCTCTTCCCCATCTGGGTCACGTGTCAAGATAATACGACCACGATAGCGAGGTGGTACAATTTCCTCTGCTGGTACTTCTGGATAAAGAATTGTGTCACGTTTACGGAAACCATGGGTAAATACCATGAATAACGTCCGAACGATTGACCCAACTCCAGCTAGAATTTTATACATTTTGTACTCCCTGCTGTCTTAGGCCTGATTCATCAGAATCACAGCACCAGTTACCAATAGGTTAACCAACGCCAGCGGCAAACAAATTTTCCAACCGAAGTTCATGACTTGGTCGTAACGTGGACGCATTAAAGAACCACGTGCCAATACAAACATCATTACGAAGAATGCTGTTTTAATCACAAACCAGAACACTGGTGGAATAAATGGAATTTCTAAATTGAATGGCGCTAACCAGCCACCAAAGAATAAAGTCACGATCAATGCAGAGATAAGTACAACGTTTACATATTCAGCAACGAAGAACATACCCCATTTCATACCGCCATATTCAACATGGTAACCTTCAGCCAATTCTTGTTCTGCTTCAGGTTGGTCAAATGGGTGACGGTGAGTTACCGCAACACCAGCAACCACGAAAATCAAGAAACCTAAGAATTGTGGAATGATGAACCAAACGTCACGTTGAGCTTCAACAATTTCACGAAGGTTAAATGAACCAGCGATTGCAACTACGCCCATTAACGAGATGCCCAAGAACACTTCATAAGAAATTGTTTGAGCAGCTGAACGCAAACCACCGAGTAATGAATATTTGTTATTTGATGACCAACCACCGAATAACACTGCATAAACCGCAATACCAGCCATAGCCATAAAGAACAACAGACCGATGCTCATGTCTGCAACACCCAATGCAGGGCTTACAGGAATAACCATGAACGAAAGCACCGCAGTTGCCATCGCAACTGCCGGAGCTAAACGGAAAGTTAATTTATCGGCAAATTTTGGTGTCCAGTCTTCTTTGAACATGATCTTAAGCATGTCGGCAACGATCTGGAACATACCACCAGGACCAACACGGTTTGGACCATAACGGTCTTGCCACCAAGCAAGTAAACGACGCTCAATAAAAGACATCAATGCAGCAACAAGTACAACGACAAGCAAAATCACAACTGCTTGAACCACTGCATAAGCAATTGGCCAGTTCTCAGCCCAAAGTGGCGTTTGACGTATAATTTCTTGATTCATGAATTACACTCCTAATGCCACTGAAACAGGCTCAGCTAAGGATACTGTCGGTGCTAAACCAACTGGGTAACCGATATAACCTGTAGGTAAATATTCAATTACTTGTACAGGTAAGCTCACTGTAGTTTCGCCTGCTTTAACTGTAATACGTTGACCTTCTTGTAGGTTCAAACGCGTTGCGTCTTGTTCGCCTACAGCAAATACAGCTTCAGGAATACGAGTTTCCATTGCAGGTGTTTTAATGGTGAATTCACCAGAACCAAAAATATGGTGCATTGGTACAAGACGGAAGCTTTCAGGGTTTGCAACTACTGCAGTTGGAGCAACATAGCTACGTGCTGGACGTTTTGCTAAACGGTCAAATAAACGAACGCCTGAATCACCACCTTTTAAGTGACCACCCACTTCATCTTGGTATTTGTTCCAAGATTGTGGAGAGTTCCAACCTGGCGCCCACGCAAATGGTACAAGCGAAGAAGCTTTTTGCGGACCTACATAACCTTCCATAGAGAATGTTAATGCTGAGTCTGGGTCTGTCGGTTGCTTAGGTTCATGAACAGATAAAGGTGCACGAATTGCTGTACGACCAGAATAGCGACGTGGTTCACGAGCAATTTTCAAACCATGTACACGGTAGCCTGCATCTGGTGCAACATCTTGAATTGCTTCAAGTACCGGAACATTTTTAACGATACTTTCAATCACGTCATCAAGCAATGTCCAATCAACTGGCTTACCTTTAAGACCAGTTTCAATGGCATGCAACCAACGCCAAGATTCTTTAATCGCGTATTCAGGTTTGTAGTAGCTTGGATCGTAAACTTGATAGAAGCGCTGAGCACGACCTTCTTGGCTTACAACAGTACCATCACCTTCGGCAAAGCTTGCTGCTGAAAGCACAATATCCGCCTGTTTCACAGTTTCTGTTTCGCTGTGATCAAGCACGATTACTGTTTCAGCTTTATCAAGTGCTGCTTTAACTTGAGCAGCTGGTAAACGACGGAACAAGTCATTTTCAACAATAACAAGTGTGTCGTAGTCTTGAGCAAATGCTTGTTCAAGGCTTAAGCCACCAAACAATGCCAAGCCCATAGAGTTCACTTCAGGAACTACAAGGCTTAAACCAGCTTTTGAGCCAAGGTTTTGCGTTAACTCTGCTGCAGCTTCCATAATTGAAGCATCTTGCAAGCTCGTACCCGCAATAATTAACGGTTTGTTTGCTGCTTTTAAAGTGTCTGCAATAGTTTGAGCAAATGCTTTTGCATCGTCATCTAAACCATTAACTGTTTCACCTTTAACTGCCGCAGCAACTGCAAAACCTAAACGCGCAATGTCATTTGGAGAGGCAACAACTTCACCAGTTGCAACATCGGCAAGACGAGTTTGAGTTGCAGCCAAAATATAGATCGGAGATTTCGCTTCCTGACCAATACGTTGTACTGGTTCAGCCAACCAGTCTGGCGTACGTGTTTTTGCAGCCATTTCGCGAGCTTTGTTTTTCGCAGCTTGACGAACTGACAAAGCCATACGTGGTGCAGTTTGGGTTAAATCTTCACCCAAAATTAATACTGCATCATAGCTTTCAATTTCACGCATGTTCGGGTTGTAAATACCCTCTGTTTGCATGATTGAAGCAGCAAGTTCAACAAGTTTTTGCTCTTTTTGTGCAACACCTGTTGAATAGTTTGCTTGGCCTACAAGTTCACGTAATGCATAGTTTGATTCTAAGCTTGCACGTGGTGAACCGATACCTAAAACTTTTTTACCTTCAAGTTTCGCAATTGCTTGATCTAGAGCTTGGTCAACAGAAACGGTTGCTACTGTTTCGCCATTACGGAACTGAGGTTGACGTGGACGATCTGCACGGTTTACATAACCTGTGCCAAAACGGCCTTTGTCACAAAGGAAGTATTGGTTAACCGAACCATTGAAACGGTTTTCTACACGACGGATTTCGCCATAACGCTCACCCGGAGAGATGTTACAACCTGAAGAACAGCCATGACACACGCTTGGTGCATATTGCATATCCCATTTACGGTTATAGCGCTCTGAATGAGTCTTATCGGTAAATACACCTGTTGGACATACTTCAGTCAAGTTACCAGAGAATTCAGACTCTAAAGTGCCTGATTCTGGACGACCAAAGTAAACACGCGATGCATTGGCAAACACACCAAAGTCTGTACCGCCCGCATAGTCTTTGTAGTAACGAACACAACGGTAACAAGCAATACAACGGTTCATTTCATGCGCAATGAATGAGCCTAGTTCTTGGTTGTAATGTGTACGCTTAGTAAAACGATAGCGACGACGGTCATGACCAGTCATTACAGTCATATCTTGTAAATGACAGTGACCACCCTCTTCACACACCGGACAGTCATGTGGGTGGTTGGTCATTAAGAACTCAACGATAGATTCACGAAAATCCGTTGCTTCTTTGTCTTCAATCGAGATATAGGTATTGTCAGATGCTGGTGTCATACATGACATCACAAGACGTCCGCGCGTATCTTCAGGATTTGCATACTGAGTTACGGCACATTGACGACATGAACCAACAGAACCTAAGGATGGGTGCCAACAAAAATACGGAATATCAATGCCAAGGGATAAACATGCTTGTAGCAAGTTTTCTGATCCATTGACTTCGTACGATTTTCCATCGACATGAATTGTAGCCATAGTCGAATCCCTTAAGCTTGTTCTACGTTGCTAGTTTGCACGACAGGACGATTCGTCACTTTCGCTTCAAACTCGCTACGGAAATGTTTGAGTGCGCCCATAAGCGGCTCCATCGCACCTGGTGCGTGGGCACAGAAAGTTTTACCAATCCATAACTTACGAGTAAGTTCTTGTAAATGATCGATATCTTCTTTCTTACCTTCACCTGTTTCAAGTGCTTTAAGCGCTTTAACAGCCCATGGCAAACCATCACGGCACGGTGTACAGAAACCGCATGATTCACGCGCAAAGAATTCTTCAAGATTACGGGTCAACGACACCATACATTGAGTCTCGTCTACCACCATCAATAAACATGTTCCTAAACGAGAACCTGCTTTCATAATGGTTTCAGCATCCATTGGTAAATCAATGGTATCTGCAGGTAAAAAGTCAGTTGACGCACCACCTGGTAACCATGCTTTAAGCTTTAAGCCTTCACGCATACCACCGGCATGATCTTCGATTACTTCACGTGCAGTCGTACCAAATGGTAGTTCCCAAAGACCAGGGAATTTAACTTTACCTGACGCACCATAAATCTTAGTGCCTGGGTCTTTTGATTTACCAGCTGATAAACCGATATACCACTCTGGACCACGAAGCATGATTGCTGGCAAGTTGTTATAAGTTTCAACGTTGTTCACAATCGTAGGACGACCCCATGCACCAGCAACTTGCGGGAATGGCGGTTTAGTACGTGGGTTAGCACGACGACCTTCAAGTGAGTTAATCAATGCAGTTTCTTCACCGCAGATATAACGACCTGCACCAGTATGTACGTGTAACTCGAAGTTCCAGCCAGAACCTAAAATGTTGTCACCTAAGTAACCTTTAGCGCGAATTTGCTCAAGCGCTTCATTTAGGTATTGAGCAGCTTCGATGTATTCGCCACGGATGAAGATATAGCCTTGAGTTGCTTCTAAGGTATAACCTGCAATTAACATACCTTCGATCAATTGGTGAGGAAGTTTTTCCATCAACAAACGGTCTTTAAAGGTACCTGGTTCCATCTCATCAGCGTTACAGATCAAGTAACGTGGGCCACCATCGTTTGGCGCCATAAGAGACCATTTGATCCCTGCTGGGAAGCCTGCACCACCACGACCTTTTACAGTTGCAGCTTTAATGACTTCAAGCACTTCAGCAGGTTTCATGCCTAATGCTTTTTTAAAGCCAGCATAACCTTCAAGTGCTTCATAGTCGTCAGCGCTATGTACGGCATCTTGTTTGCTTAAACGCCAAGTCAGTGGATGAGTTTCCGGATTACCGTCGCCATAAATTGGTTTTGGTTCAGTATTCATACATACTTCTCCAATAACTGTTTGACTGATGTCACTTCAACTAAACCGTGAGTATCTTCATCAATCATTAACGTTGGGCCTTTGTCACAGTTGCCTAGGCAGCAAATTGGGAGCAGTGTAAAACGACCATCTTGTGTCGTTTGACCAAACTGAATACCTAATTCACGCTGGAATGCTTCAGCTAATGTTTCAGCACCCATTAAGAAGCAAGCAATCGAGTCACAAAGCAAAATTACGTGACGACCTACAGGCTGGCGATAGATACGGTTGTAGAACGTTGCTACACCTTCTAAATCTGCCACACTAATCGTCAATAATTGTGCGATGGCGTTCATTTGAGCATCATCTACCCAACCGTTACGGCGCTGTACGCACTTTAATGCATCTAAAGAAGCTGCACGTGGGTATGGATAGTGACCAATGTGATGTTCAATTTCATGGATTTCTTCAGCAGTCAAAATCCCTTCAACATTCACACGTGGTTTTTTATCAGTCAGAATCATCATTTTGCGTTACCTCTTAGCGATCCACGTCAGCCATAACCACGTCAATGGTCGCCAGATAAATGATTAAGTCAGACACTAAACTGCCGTTAATCACTGAAGGAATTTGCTGTAAGTGAGTAAACGTCGGTGTACGGATACGAGTACGATAACTCATCGTTGCCTTATCCGAAGTCAAGTAATAAGTACTTGCACCTTTCACAACTTCAGTCATGAATGACGCTTCACCAGCAGGCATGACAGGACCCCATGACACGCTCAAGAAGTGCGTAATCAAAGTTTCAATATCTTGTAACGTCTTATCTTTTGGTGGTGGAACAGCCAATGGGTGATCCGCTTTATATGGACCCGAAGGCATGTTATCCAAACACTGTTTGATAATTTTGAGTGACTCAGTAATTTCACGGAAGTGAACAAGAACACGAGCGTAGGCATCGCCTTCATACTCAACTGGCACATCAAAATCAAAGTTTTCATAGCCACTGTATGGACGATATTTACGAACGTCGAAATCAATACCTGTTGCACGTAAACCAGTACCAGTTACACCCCATGCAAGTGCAGATTTTGCATCGTATTGAGCAACATTACGTGTACGACCAATAAACACAGAGTTTTTAAGCGCAGCTGTGTAGTATTCGTTGAGACGTTTTGGCATCCACTCTAGCAATTCTTTAACAAGTTTTTGCCAGTTATTTGGAAGGTCGTGTGCTGTACCACCAATACGGAACCATGCTGGGTGCATACGGTAACCCGTAATTGCTTCAACAATGTCGTATACTTTTTGACGGTCTGCGAACATATAGAATACTGGTGTCATACCACCAGCATCCTGAATTGCCGTACCACAGTAAAGTAAGTGGTTATTAATACGGAACAACTCATTCAACATGACACGAATCACTTGTGCACGCTCAGGAACTTTAATTCCTGCAAGCTGTTCAACTGCCATTACATATGGCATGTTTTGCGCACAACCACCCAAGTAGTCAACACGGTCAGTATAAGGAATGAAAGAGTGCCATGTTTGACGCTCAGCCATCTTTTCCACACCGCGGTGGTGATAACCGATATCAGGAACACAGTCTTTCACTTCTTCGCCATCTAACTGCAATACAATACGGAACGCACCGTGTGCAGATGGATGGTTAGGACCCAAGTTCAAGAACATGAAGTCTTCATCAGCGTTACCACGCTTAAGACCCCAGTCTTCAGGTACAAAGCGTAAATGTTCCTGTTCGAAATCTTGCTTCGCTTTGTCTTGCATATACGGCGTATATTCTGTCGCACGTGCTGAATATTCTTTACGAAGCGGGTGACCTTCCCAATAAGTTGGCAACAAGATACGACGGAGCATTGGATGCCCTTCGAAATTGATACCGAACATATCGTAAGCTTCACGTTCATACCAGTTGGCATTTGGCCAGATATTTGTCGCTGTCGGGAGGCTAAGATCATTTTCGTTCAAGGCAACCTTGATACGAATGTCACTATTACGCTCAAGCGATAATAAATGATAGAACACAGTGAAGTCAGATGCTGGTAAACCATCACGATGTTGACGTAAACGCTCATCCATCGCTGATAAGTCAAACAGCATTACATAAGGACGTTCCACTTTACGCAGGAACATGAGGACTTCTTGCACGCGTGCGCGCTCAACCCAGACTGTTGGAAACTCTTCAAAAGTCGCCTGCACATAGAAGTTCTCACCAAACTTGGTTTTGAGCTCTTCTACGATTGCAAATGCTGGGCGTGAATCAACTGGTGTTGATTCTGGCATAGCAATGTCAGTTTCAGCCATTGGCTTGGCTTCCTATTTAATACAAATTCTGTCAATTTTCTCGATGAACATATCGGTCAGATATGTCAAAACACCGTCAAAAAATTATTTAATCTCATCCATAGAGCGTAAGTTTTTAACGGCAATACGCTGCGCATTCTTACGATCACGTTCTGGCATCATCTTTGGCTTATACACTGGCTGAAGATCATCACCAATCACGGCAGAAAGCGGGCGTCGCTCTAATTGAATCTGGTCTTGCAAAAGCATTAACGCTTGAATTAATGCTTCAGGACGAGGCGGACAACCTGGGACGTACACGTCAACAGGAATAATTTTGTCTACACCTTGTACTACTGAATAGATGTCGTACATACCTCCAGAGTTTGCACAAGCACCCATTGAAATAACCCATTTAGGTTCTAACATTTGTTCATACAAACGTTGAATAACCGGAGCCATTTTTACAAAGCAGGTACCTGCAACAATCATCAAGTCAGCCTGACGAGGTGAAGCACGAATAACCTCTGCACCGAAACGGGACAAGTCATGCACGCCTGTTAAAGTCGTTGCATATTCAACGTAACAACATGAGGTACCAAAGTTAAATGGCCACAAAGAGTTTTTACGTCCCCAGTTTACTGCTGTATGCAAGACATCCTCTAAACGAGTCATGAATACGTTTTTATTCACTTCCTCTTCAAGCGGATCAGTCACAATTTGGCGTTCTTGCAATGGGTATTGATCAGCATCCGGATTCGCGCGGGTCAGAGTATATTTCATCCCGACTTACTCCTTTTCAGATGACAATGCAGGTGTAGTTTTTGACTTAACACGACCTGATGATTGGGCTGGAATCTGGCCAGTAGGGTCAGTTACGAGCTCTTCAATAGAGTTAAAGCGTGTAATTTCAGCAATGTCCATTGTTGGTGAACCGACTTTAATCTTCTCACCAGCTAATTTACGGCGATCTGCCGGTGCCCAACTTAAAGCACCTACAGAGAAGGCATAAACAAGCGCAATTAATAGATCAACGACAAAGATTACAACAGTGGTATATCCCAACCACCCTACTTCACGCACAGAAGTAGACCATGCATAGAGGTAAAGGGCCTCTAAGTCGAAAACCACGAAGAAAATTGCAACTAGATAGAACTTTGCAGACAGGCGAATGCGAGCGCCACCAGCACTCACGACACCTGATTCAAACTGCTCTTGCTTAGCACGTCCCCACGATTTTCCCCCGAGGAGTAAGGGAACTGTGAGCATAAAGACGCAAAGAAATGTAACGCCGATCACGAAGGCGATAATCGCCCAGTCGTATGGAGTAATGGCACTCATGCGGGGATAACTCCTGGCAGGCCTATTATTTAACAAAGAATGTATGTATTGGCCTTTGAATACACCAAACACAAAATTAATCCCGCCAATTGTACCTGATTTCTAATTTCGCATGCTAGTTGAAGCGTCTTAGTCTTTTGGATGATTTTCCAATCAAAAGTATTGTTCTATGTCTTGTAGAGGGGGTTTCACCGCTTATAATCGGTTTATTTGATAGTTTTCTTAGTTGTAATGATTTTTTTCATTTTTTGATTTTTAATATTATTTGCACAATTGCTCAATCGGTCAAAATAAACACCTTACTTTTTTATAATATTAGACGGTTTTTTATTGTATTCATCTTCCCCTCTGAATTATGATGAATGTTTAATCATGCATTAATATTTTATTACTCTTGGATAAGAGTGTTTATCATTAAGGGCAGCTGATGCCATACTCACTTCGTGAATTTTCATTTTCTTCTTCCCTGAAGTTTTTTTTCCTATTTACTCTCATTATTTCAATATGCTGCTTTATTGGAATTGCATCTCGCCCCCTTAGTTTTCTTGCATTTTTCTGGCCTGCTAACTCCGTATTTTTAGGTCTACTCATTCGATTTCCGCAAACACGACAAGTCGGTAGTTTTGCAGGAGCTTTTATCGGTTACATGATTGCCGATTTAGTTAAGGGCACTCCTCTTTTTCTCACCCTTATTTTAACTGCCTCAAATTACCTATATGTCGTCATGACATTAGCACTTGCAATGTTATTTGGCCGTTATATAAAAGCTGCCTATCGAGGCTATTCTTACTTGGTTTTATTTGCTCTGTGCGGTATTGGTAGCATAACCGGTGCTTTTTTTGCAGCAACTTTTGTACCGATGTTTAATACCAAATTTATGATTGGCAGTTTTTGGGCTGAATTTGGTTATTGGGTCACATCAGAACTTCAAAATGCCTTACTGTTATTGCCAATCATTTTAAATTTCCCTCCTTACCTTAAAATAAAAAACTACATTAAAGGTAATCAAGTATATGTAAAGGCTGTTGATTTTCTGCCTTTATTGGCTGTCCTCATTTCAATAGCTGTCAGTTATTATGACTCAGGTCCAGGTTCCCTACTCTATCCAATTGCCGCATTAATCTGGTGCGCTATACGCTATAAACCCATCATTGTGGCTCTCATTACCTCTTTTACGAGTGCGTATATTATTTATCATGTCTCTGGTCATTATTTATTACTGTATCCACAAGATTATTTAAGCAATACTATTTCTATCCGTATAGGGCTAATCATGATGACCATTGCACCACTTACTGTTTCCAGTATTAGTGCACTTCATTCTGAATTAATTCAAAAATTACAACATGCTATTGCCCATGATGAACTCACATCGAGTTTAACTCGACGTCAGTTTTTACAATCGGTTCGTTTACTCCAAGAAAAAGTACAAAAAGAACATAAAACCTCTGCATTTTTTATGTTGGATGTCGACCATTTTAAAAAGGTGAATGACAGTTATGGTCACTTGATTGGTGATAGAGCCTTACAAACCTGTGTAACCACCATACAAAATATTCTGCACCCTCATGATTTACTGGGTCGTTTTGGAGGTGAGGAATTCGCAATTTTTATTCCTGACACGACTAAAGAAGCTGCTTTTGAACTTGCAGAAAGAATACGCATTAAAATTAGTCAGCAACCAATATATGTTTATGGCAAATTACCTATTTTTGTACAGGTCAGTATTGGTATTAGCTTATATTCTCCAAACTACCACCGATCTATTGAAAGCTTGTTTAAAGAAGCAGATGACGCACTCTATCAAGCAAAGCGCCAAGGACGTAACCGAGTTTTTATTTCTTTGTAATATTTTAAAGTCATCATCTAGTGTAATGAATTTTATACAATAACTTCTGTTTTGCCATGTATGCTAATAACAGATAATAAGGAGAAAAATGTATGAATCTAGAATATACGCATAAACCAGACTATTACTTGTTTGCACAATTACTCGTGCGACATATAGAAAGCTATATTCAAAAACACCCAGATGCAGATAATGCCATTTTTGACTTGCGAGATGTCTATGAAATTTTTAGACAAGATTTCGCGTCAACCACAACAAATCTAGAAGGCATTTTACATATTGCGGATTCATATAGAGTTGAAACTTTGAATGGAGACCAGCCTCTTATTCAAAAATATCAAATCGATGCTAAAAACAATTCGCTGTTAATTGACTTTAATACAGATGCGCTAAACAGTTTAAGAAGCGGGAAACCAATTTTAGAACCTGATGCCACTCAATTATAAATAAACCAATAAAAAAGCACCTTATGCAGGTGCTTTTTTATTTGCCTTTAATGGCGGCTGTTTAAAGCGATGTGCTGGCCACGTCATGATAAAACGTGCGCCTCCCAAGCTTGGGCTTTCATCTACTTTAATTTCACCACCAAACCAATAAGCAATACGGCTTACAATCGAAAGTCCTAAACCATACCCACCAGATGCACGTGTACGGCTATCATCTAAACGTGCAAAGGCTTCAAATACACGTTTACGATCTTGTTCAGGAATACCGGGACCATCATCTTCAACACAGACAAAAGCCATGCCATCGCTGTGAATACCACCAGTAATACGCACTTTGTTATCACAATAACGAACAGCATTACCTACTAGGTTTTGTACAACACGGTGAAGGTAACGGCGCTCTGCATCTACTTTCACATATAAAGGTGGTGGAATGAGTTCAATTTCTTTCTGTGTTTTTAACGCTTCGGTTTCAACTGCAACCTGATCTAACACTTCAAAGAGTACAATTTCTGCAAAATCTAGTGAAGGTGTACCCTGCTCTAGTTTTGCGTAAGTCATGATTTCATCAATTAAGGTATTGAGTGCTTCAATATCTTTATCAATCATGTCGACCTGATGCATACGGTGATTGTAGTCATCTTCTTCGGCTAACATTTCTGTACCAAAGCGAATACGTGCCACAGGCGTTCTGAGTTCATGAGATACCGCTCTCATTAACTCACGTTGAGCTTCGATCAAACGCTGAATATGATCAGACATATTGTTATAACTTGAAGCCAAGTTAGCCATTTCGTCACTTCCTTCAATCGGAACACGCAATGACAAATCACCCGATTTCATACGGTTTAATGCATAACGCACTTGTCGAATTTTGCGCTCTAGCGGCAAAATCAAACCGTAAACACCCAAACTTAATAAGAATAAGCTAAATAAGGTAATACCCGCAGAAAGCTGTAAAGGCATCCAGTTAAACATTGGAACAGGACCCAACACTAACACTTGTGCAGGATGATTCGGGATTGGAGAGACAATCGAAATGGTCGTACCACGTACTGTTGCACTATCTTTATACAACATGACACTTTGGTCTTGGCGTAAACGCCCAATCTGTTCAGAGTCCAGATTTACATCTTGAATGTTTTGAATATTGATTGGATATGAAAAGTGCTTTTGAATCTTGGCAAGGTACTCTTGTTCCTGCCCCGGATAAAACATTAAGTAGTCGAGTACAAAAATAGGAAGAGCCTTCATTTGGCGTTCACTAATTTTGTCGACTTTTATAGATAAGTAATGTTGTGGGTCGTCACGCAAACCAATAATGACATACGCAATGCTATTACTGGCATCGTAACGAACAACAGATTTTTGTGCTTCAATCCGCTTTTTCTCGGTTCGAGACAATTCAACCTTACTTGCATCAGTATAGTAAATTGGAAGTTCGAGCAAATCAGATGCATCAGAAATCCAATCTATCTTTTGCTGCTTCCCAGGTTGTCGAGCGACCCCTTCACTAATGACATAAGAAATACCATCAGTTAAAGATTCTCGGTATTCTTGTGCGCGTTGGTAGTTGATAATTTGTACCAGTAAATACCCAAAAACAGCCACCAAAACAACAAGAATTACCAGCCCCGCATATATTCGCAGGAATATACTGTGTTTAAACACTCGACCAACCTTATAGGAAGTTTAATCAGATTTTACAATCCATTGGTTTCTTTAACAAACAAGTAACCTTTACTACGTACAGTTTTAATACGTTTTGGATTTTCAGGATCATCGCCAATTTTTGGACGAATACGTGAAATACGTACGTCAATTGAACGGTCTTGACCATCGTATTCGATACCACGTAAACGTTCGAAGATATCTTCACGCGATAAAATACGACCAGCGTTTGATGCAAGCAACCATAACAAGTCATATTCAGCACTTGTAAAGTCAACAAGTTCACCGTTTAACGTTACAGAGCGGCCGCCATTGTCGATGACTAGATCGTCAAACTCGATACGTTGAGCAACTTCATCTTCAACAGTTTTATCTGTGCGACGTAATAGTGCACGAATACGCGCTAATAATACACGTGGTTGAACTGGTTTAGCGACATAATCGTCTGCACCCATTTCTAGACCAAGTACTTGGTCCATGTCTTCAGTACGTGCAGTCAACATCAAAATTGGTTGATGGTAGTGTGGACGAACTTCACGACAAACGGTTAAACCATCTGCACCCGGCAACATGACATCCAAGACCACAAGATCTGGTTGTTCACTAATAATACGACGAATTGCACGGTTACCGTCAGTTTCTACACCAACTTCCAAACCGTTGCGGATTAAATATTCTTGAGTTAATCGCGCTAAACGCTCGTCGTCTTCAACGATCAGAATCTTTGGTAACTTTTCTTCTTGGCTCATATCATTGCCCCTATAAATCTCATTACATGCATCTTAAAAATCTTGCAGATACATTCGTTTATCATTTGCAATATACACACGTTTACATTGTAAACAAGTAGGCGTTCACCAAACTGATACATGACAACCATGTTTTGTTGCATTTCATTAACCTTTGAATTTTCAAGTATTTTTGATATCTGTTTATTATTCTTATATGTCATAATCTATTCATATTTCCTATGTATGAATATTAAACAAATTATTTCTTAGATGAATTTAAATTCACTCAAGTGTTTGTTTTTTGAGTTATCCACAAAGTTATCTATAAGTGTTTTTTCATAGCTTTGGTATGCTATCTCCCGACAAATCATACAGATAAAAAATTACTAAAAAGTCAAGATTGATCTAGCTTAAAAAATCCCGTATCTTGTGTTGAAAATAAACTTTAACTACTAAGTCTTGTGTTTATCCCTCAAATATCGTGGCATGTTTTTTGCTCGGTTCAAACGGTCTATGAACATAACAAAAGTGACAATGGAGCTATGCTGGCATGAGCGTAATTACTTCGACTCCTGGTCAAATTCAGGTGATTAAGCGTACTGGAGATGTTGCTGCATTTGATGCAGAGAAAATTTCTGTTGCGATTGGTAAAGCTTTTCTTGCTGTGGAAGGTCAACAGAGTTCGGATTCAAGCCGTATTCATGACCGTATTACCCAGTTGACGGAAATGGTATTAAATACTTTTAAACGCCGTTTACCATCGGGCGGTACGATCCATATTGAAGAAATTCAAGATCAAGTAGAACTTGCTTTAATGCGTACTGGGGAACAAAAAGTTGCCCGCGCTTATGTAATTTACCGCGAACAACGTGCTAGCGCTCGTCAGCAAACAAATTCAAACCACCACCCTACCTTGCAAGTTACTGATGCAAACGGTCAGCTTCAACCACTTGATTTAAGTGCACTGAAAGCAACTGTAAATAGAGCTGCTGAAGGCTTAGAAGGTATTGAGGTTGAAGCAATTATCGATGAAACCGTTAAAAACTTATATAACGGCGTAAAAGAAAGCGATATTGCAACAACCATGATGATGGCAACACGTACACGTATCGAACAAGAACCTAACTATACATACGTAACTGCGCGTTTACTTCGTGATGAGTTGGTCAGCACTGGTTTAGCATTCTTAGGTTTACCGGCAGATACAGCTGAAAATAATGCACTTGAAGCATTCTTGAAAAAAGGTGTAGAGCTTGATTTGCTTTCACCAGACTTGCTTAAGTTCGATTTAGAAAAACTAGCAGCAGCGATTCAGCCTGAACGTTCTAACCAGTTTACCTACTTAGGTTTACAGACTCTATTTGACCGTTACTTCATTCACTCAAACGGCGTTCGCTTCGAATTACCACAATTATTCTTCATGCGTGTGTCAATGGGTCTTGCACTGAATGAGCAAGATAAAGAAGAGCGTGCAATCGAGTTCTATAATTTGTTGTCTAGCTTTGACTATATGGCTTCTACGCCTACCCTGTTTAACTCAGGTACATTACGTCCACAGCTTTCAAGTTGTTACTTAACAACGATTGGTGACGACCTTTATGACATTTATGGTGCAATGCGTGACAACGCGATGCTCTCTAAATGGGCGGGTGGTTTAGGTAATGACTGGACACCTGTACGTGCCTTGAACTCTTATATTAAAGGTACAAACGGTAAATCTCAGGGTGTTGTTCCATTCCTTAAAGTTGCGAACGATACTGCTGTTGCGGTAAACCAAGGTGGTAAGCGTAAAGGTGCGGTATGTGCGTACTTAGAAACTTGGCACTTAGACATCGAAGAATTCTTAGAACTTCGTAAAAACACAGGTGATGACCGTCGTCGTACTCATGACATGAACACTGCAAACTGGGTTCCTGACCTATTTATGCAACGTGTGTTTGAAGATGGCGAATGGACACTATTTACTCCATCTGAAACTCCAGACCTCCACGATTTAACTGGTGCTGAGTTTGCTGAACGCTATGCATACTATGAGTCTGTTGCGAAAGAACAGAACATGTTGCACAAGAAAGTACGTGCGAAAGACTTATGGCGCAAAATGCTTTCTATGTTGTTCGAAACTGGTCACCCATGGATCACGTTTAAAGATGTATGTAACTTACGTTCACCACAACAACACGTTGGCGTAGTTCACTCATCTAACCTATGTACTGAAATTACGTTAAACACAAACCAAGACGAAATTGCAGTATGTAACTTAGGTTCGATCAACCTTGTTCAACACGTTAAAGGCGGCGTATTAGACCGTGAAAAGTTAGCGCGTACGGTTAAAACAGCAGTTCGTATGCTCGATAACGTTATCGACATTAACTACTACGCTGTACCACAAGCGAAAAACTCTAACTTGAAACACCGTCCTGTTGGTATGGGTATCATGGGCTTCCAAGATGCGCTTTACGAAATGGGTATGGCTTACGGTTCTGATGAAGCTGTGAACTTTGCTGACGAGTCAATGGAAGTGATTAGCTACTATGCAATCCAAACTTCAAGTGACTTGGCTGTTGAACGTGGTGCTTACTCAACATTCAAAGGTTCATTGTGGGATCAAGGTATCCTTCCAATCGACTCTTTAGAAATTGTTGCTAAATCTCGTCCAGAACGTATGTTCGAAGTTGACCGTACTCAACGTTTAGACTGGGACACTTTACGTGCCAAAGTTCAAAAAGACGGTATGCGTAACTCAAACGTAATGGCGATTGCTCCAACTGCAACCATTTCAAACATTTGTGGTGTTTCTCAGTCTATTGAGCCAACATTCCAAAACTTATATGTGAAATCTAACTTGTCTGGTGAGTTCACTGTTATTAACCCTTACCTTGTTCGTGCATTAAAAGACCGTGGTCTTTGGGACACAGTAATGGTTAACGACCTTAAACACTTTGAAGGTTCAGTACAAAAAATTGCTCGTATTCCTGAAGAATTAAAAGCAATCTTTGCTACTGCGTTTGAAGTTGAGCCACGCTGGATTGTTGATGCTGCATCACGCCGTCAAAAATGGATTGATCAAGCACAATCTCTTAACCTTTACATCTCTGGTGCAAACGGTAAGAAGCTTGACATCACTTATAAGATGGCATGGTTACGTGGTCTTAAGACGACTTATTACCTCCGAGCTTTAGGTGCAACTTCTGCTGAAAAATCTACAATTAACACAGGTGCGTTAAACGCGGTTAAACCTGCAACTGTAGAAGCGGCAGCACCTGCAGCAGCGCCAGCAGTAGAAGCGAAAAAGCCTGAAGCAGTTGAAGAAGACGGCTTTACTCAAGCAGCTCCGGTTCCTATGGCTTGTTCAATCGACAACCCAGATTGCGAAGCTTGCCAATAATATTCAATAAAGTTGCTCTTTAAACAAAAAGAGCAACTTTAAACGAGGTAAAGATTATGTTTTCTCATCTCAGCCATAACTATATGCTTGGTGTTGGAATCTTAATCTTTGCCTTTATTTTCTTTTATACGCCTATGGTTTACGCCTTTTTTAAAATCCGTAAACAACAGCGTAAGCAAAATAAGTTGTAGGGATGATGGACCAAAGGCCCAAAATTTGGTCATACATCGATAAAACTTAATTTTGTTTACACATTATAAGCGTATAGTAGTGACATCTTCGTTTAGAGATGTCGAACATAGATATATACAACGAAGAGAGAACAACAATGTCTATCCTTAGTTGGGACGATTTTGAAGATGATTCGCAAAAACCGGCTGCACCTGAACACAAGTCTGCGCCCATCCAACCGGAAAAAACGTCTGATTCGCAGAATGTATCTGCTGCGCAGCCATCATCGCAGAGCGTGGCAGCTCCACAATCCGCTGGAACCCATTCCGTGCGATCAACAAATCCAACCGATTCAATGGCTCGAGCATCTGAAGCCTTAGAACATTTGGATGTTGCTCCTGGCCTTGAAGAGTTAGAAATGGGCGCGCAACGTGTTCAAGTTGACGACAAAGCCATGATTAACTGTCGCGCTGACTTGAACCAGCTTGTGCCGTTTAAATATGAATGGGCTTGGCAGAAGTATCTTGACGGGTGTGCAAACCACTGGATGCCGCAAGAAGTGAACATGAACCATGACATCGCACTTTGGAAGTCTGAAAATGGCTTAACTGAAGATGAGCGTACTATTGTTATGCGTTCTTTAGGTTTCTTCTCGACTGCAGACTCTTTGGTTGCGAACAACTTGGTATTGGCAATTTACCGTCACATTACTAACCCTGAATGCCGTCAGTATATTTTGCGTCAAGCGTTTGAAGAAGCAATTCACACTCACGCTTACCAATACTGTATCGAATCTTTAGGTATGGATGAAGGCGAAGTCTTCAACATGTATCGCGAGATTCCATCAGTTGCACGTAAAGCAGCTTGGGGCTTGAAATATACTCAATCATTAAGTGACCCTACTTTCCACACAGGTACGCCTGAAAATGACCAACGTTTACTTCGTAACTTGATCGCGTTCTACTGTGTACTTGAAGGGATCTTCTTCTACTGTGGCTTTACTCAAATTTTGAGTATGGGTCGTCGTAACAAGATGAACGGTGTTGCTGAGCAGTTCCAATACATCTTGCGTGATGAGTCTATGCACTTGAACTTTGGTATCGACATGATTAACCAAATCAAGATTGAGAACCCTCACCTATGGACTGCCGAGTTCCAACAAGAAGTCATTCAAATGATTCTTGAAGGTACGATGCTTGAAATCGAATATGCTCGTGACACAATGCCACGTGGTGTATTGGGTATGA
Organism: Acinetobacter sp. AOR41_HL; assembly: GCF_027854645.1. Lineage (NCBI taxonomy): Bacteria > Pseudomonadati > Pseudomonadota > Gammaproteobacteria > Moraxellales > Moraxellaceae > Acinetobacter > Acinetobacter sp. AOR41_HL. The sequence continues at coordinate 92,768 of NZ_JAKTHZ010000010.1, forward strand.
ACGCAAGCATGATGGAAGAATATTTGAAATTCATCTGTAACCGCCGTTTATCTCAGTTAGGTTTACCAGAGCAATTTGCTGGTGTAACCAACCCATTTGCGTGGATGTCTGAGATGATGGACTTACGTAAAGAGAAGAACTTCTTTGAAACTCGCGTAACTGACTACCAAACTGGTGGTGCGTTAAGCTGGTAAGTTTAATTTAGCATTTGCAATAAGAAAGCCACTCCTCTTGAGTGGCTTTCTTATCGCGAGTATTTTTAGATTTGATTTTAAACAATATTAAATTATTCACTATATAAATATGTTATTTTCACTTAAATAGAACTTTCTTCACATTAGGAACAAATAAATAATGGCCTTTTAATTTAAAAACAATAATACTAATACCAAAATATTTTATAGATAAAAACCAATAATATAAATATACAAAAAACTCTTGTTTTTAAAAAGCTTTTATAATTAAAACTAGGCGTCGGCTGACCCGCTTTTGCTTTTAAACGAATATAAACTCAGCCGACGAGCTAGATATACCAAATTATTCCAATAAAAACCAATATCAACACTATTATTTTACAAATAAAAATAGAATATTAATTAAAAAATGCATAAAACAAATATATAATTTAAATATTTATTTTATTTAAAGAATAACAAACCATTAAAAATTAAATTAAATAATTAAAATAAAAACAAAGAGTTATCAAATTAAAACCACCATAAAGAAGTAAAATTATTTTTATTTCAATAATATAGATTATGCTTTATTTTATAATTTAAATAAAAATATATTATTTAAAATTTATAAAACCTTATTAGGCTACCTCATATTTTGTGTTTAAAAATGTTATTAAAAATAACTCTATTTTTTATTTTATTGATTTTAAATATATTTAGATATGCTTCACATGACCAGTGACAGATTACACATCTTGACACCAAATAGTAAAAAATTAAATACTCTTTACCAATTATGTGCACAGAAGCACATAATCAACAAATAGTAATAAAAATATCTCAAACAAATCACATGGAAATAGATTATGTTAGTTAAAAGTATTTTATCTTCGATTACTAAGATTATCCCACTTCCTGAAAATACTAACACAAGCAGTAGTTTAGGTAACGGCTCTGGTGACGGCCTACTGAACGGAATATCTTCGGGAAATGGTGAACACAACTATGGTATAGGAAATGGTATTGCTCATGACGCCAGTATTACTGCCCCAATTACCATACCTCTTAACCTCTCAGGCAATTCAATTACACTCATAGGTAATTCATCTTCAAGTTCAGTTAACACGTCACCAACGACCACTTCGAATACGGTTCATGACAACGACGTAACAAATAATGGTAATGGTTCTACTTTAGGTGCCGGTACAGGAAACGGCTCTGGCGATGGGCTTTTAAACGGTGCAGCTTCAGGAAATGGTGAACATAATTATGGTATTGGTAATGGCATTGCCAACGGTGCAAGTATTACTGCGCCACTCTCCATTCCTCTTAACCTAGCGGGTAATTCCATTACCTTAATCGGTAATTCATCCTCTAACTCAGTCAACAACTCTTCAACCAATACCTCAAATACTGTTAATAGTAACGACACCACATATAACGGTAATGGCTCGGGTGCAGGTAATGGTTCAGGCGATGGCTTGTTAAATGGAATTGGCTCTGGAAATGGTGAGCAAAATTACGGTATCGGAAATGGTATTGCCCAAGGTTCACATGTTACAGCCCCAATCACTCTTCCCCTGAACCTGTCTGGCAATTCAATTACATTAATTGGTAACTCATCTGCTAGTTCAGTTAACACATCACCAACAACTACTTCTAATACCGTTCACGACAATGACACAACCAATAATGGCAATGGCACGGGTACAAGTGGTGTAGGCACGCTTGGCAGTTCTGGCAATGGCTCAGGTGACGGCTTGTTAAATGGAATTGGTTCTGGAAATGGCGAGCAAAATTACGGTATCGGAAATGGTATTGGTAATGGCGCTAACATTACCTCCCCAATTACCGGAGTTTTAAACCTCTCTGGAAACTCTTTTACTTTAATTGGTAACTCTTCTTCTAGCTCAATCAATACTGCACCAACAACAACTTCAAATACTGTAAACGACAATGACGTGAAGAATAATGGAAATGGTGCAAGTGGTGTAAATGCACTTGGTGGCTCTGGCAATGGTTCAGGTGATGGCATCGGCAACGGCTTAGCTTCTGGCAATGGTGAACATAACTATGGTATTGGCAACGGGAATGGTAACGATGTAAATATTACTGCCCCACTGACAGGTGCCCTAAACTTTTCAGGTAATGCTTTTTCACTGATTGGCAACTCTTCTTCTAGTTCAATTAACATTGCTCCAACCACAACGACTAACACAGTTAATGACAATGACGTGAAGAATAATGGTAATACTGGAAGCACATTAGGTACTGTTGGAAGTTCTGGAAACGGAACTGGTGATGGCTTACTCAACGGTGCAGCATCTGGTAATGGTGAGCACAATTACGGCATTGGTAACGGAAACGGTAACGATACCAACTTTACGTTTCCCTTCACCGGCGTACTTAACTTTTCTGGAAATGCGCTTTCAGGTTTCGGTAGTTCAACAAGCCACTCGTTAAATATTGCTCCAACCACCACAACCAATACAGTGAATGATAATGACACCATTGTTAATAGTAACTCTGGTGGGCTGGGTAGTTCTGGTAATGGCTCTGGCGATGGTCTATTAAATGGCGCAGCGTCGGGCAATGGCGAACACAACTACGGCATTGGTAACGGTAATGGCGAAGGTACAAACTTCACACTTCCATTTACTGGTGGTTTAAATATTTTGGGTAATGCTTGGTCTGGTATAGGTGGGACTTCAGCTCAGTCTATAAATATCTCACCAACCAACGCTTCAAATACAGTCAATGATAACGACACGACCCATAACGGTAATGCATCAGGTGGTGTGATTGGCTCTGGTGGTTCAGGCAACGGCTCTGGTGATGGCCTATTAAATGGCATTTCATCTGGCAACGGTGAACACAATTATGGCATTGGTAACGGTAATGGCGATGGTGCTGATATTACTGCACCTATTACCACACCAATAAATATATTAGGAAATTCCTCTTCATTGGTTGGTGGTGAAGGTACAGGCGATATTTTAAGCCCTATTACCAATGTCATTGGAGGTATTGGCGGCATCGGTGGCGATCTGGGCGATAATCCGCTGACAGGAATTATTCAAAGCGGCATAGATGTTTTACAAGGTGCTGAAAGCTTAAAAACCAGCCTGATCAATGGTGGTATTGATACCATTGCAGGAACGATTATTGGCGCATTCCCTCAGGCAGAACACCCTGTCGGTGATTTTGCCGACCTAGGCAAACTACTTTTTGAAACTTCTCATGATAGCGTCAACGGTACGCTTGAAGCGATTTCAGACCTTGCTGGAGCCGATCTAAATGGTGCGCAGAACTCAATCAGTGGTGTACTTAATACCCTAATTGCCAACGGTTCTTCAGCTTCAAATATTATTCAGCATATTATAAGTGATGATTTTGTGGCTCAGCATGGCGATCTGTTCGGTCCGATTACCAATATTATCGGCGGTATTGATAATGGAAATGGCGGTTTCCTAGGTGGCCTTAATGATTTAATTAATATTAGCTATGGTGGTGCGGACAATAGTCAGCAAGTTGATGTAAGCGGTATTTTAGGGAATATCCTCGGCTCGGTCGGTTCAAATCAAGGTATTGCGGTGGGTGAACCTGACCCAACGGGTGGTAGTTTGATTCATACGATTTCACTTACCACACTAAATCAGTTAACTGACCAACTTTTACATGCTTTACCGACTGTCTAATTTATTGGTAAAGATATAAAACCTATAAAGCACCTTTCAAATCTTGAGTTTGGAAGGTGTTTTTCATTAAAGAGCTTTTGACAGATACGCTCATGCGTATAGACCATTAATCCAGATCTAAATAACCCAATACAGCCTTTTCAACTCGCTGTTGTAAAGAGAAGAAGTTCTTTAGAACATGCAAGAAATCATAATTTCTCAAAGATCATCAATCTTTTTCTGAGTAAAGTACTGAGCCAACTAAAACGGCTTGACCTGCAATACTGACGTGTAATATTGAATCTATTTTCTCAACTGTCACTAGAACTCGTCCCGGTCTTTGTATGGCTACACCTTGATATCCCCAATAACTTACTTTCTGGTCACATTCAATTAAATCGTGGTGAACAAGGTACGCTCCTGCTGGACCATTTGCATTACCAGTTACAGGATCTTCATTAATACCGATTGCAGGTGCAAACATTCGACCATAAGTAATAGGTTCTTGCCTACTCCCTTCCAAAACAAAGGGGAAAAAACCATTGCAACCTATTTCAGCACTAATAGCTTTCAATTTTTCATTGTTTGGAATTAATTCATCGAGCTTATTTCTGCTCAGCATTGGCACCATCACCTTGGAATGCCCCGTCGTGACAATTTGTATTGGTAAGTCAGCAAAATCATTCACACTCACACCCAATGCGCTTGCGAGTTCAGCCCTTTGATTCGCATTAAAAGGTGATAAAAACTCTACGCGACCTTGAGTCATTTTCACCAATAACTCTTCTGGACTTCCGAATATTGAAACGGGTAAATGACCAGCTCCTGTTTTTGCGATTAATGGATAGTCTGATTGGTGGCCTGTAATTGCACGTAAAAAATGAGTAGCGATCGTCGCATGTCCACAGATTGGGACTTCATCTGTAGGGGTAAAATATCGAACATGTATGTCATGGCTTGGATCTTTAGGTGACAAAACAAAGGCAGTTTCTGAATACCCTGCGAATGCAGCAATATCTTGCATTTCTTGCGTTGTAAGTTGGTCAGCATCTAGCACAACCCCTGCTCGATTTCCTGTATTTGGTTTAGTGGTAAATGCATCAACTACATAAATGGTCGTCATGGCACAACTCCTCTGTTATTAAAATTGTGACCTCAAAAATAGCGCCCACCATAACCAGAAAATCTTATTTAATTGCAAAGACACATGCCTTAGCTCTAAAAGGTTAGTCGTCTCAAATAATGAGTTTTGAGTCTTTCTAATGGTTGTTTGAATTGTATAAATCTAAACATCGGCGATACTATAGTTTTTATTGCAAACGCATTTTCTAAATATGGAAAGGTATGAACTGGGACGATACTAAAATTTTGTTAGCTATTGGGCGAACTGGCGGGTTGAGCCGCAGTGCAAAATTGCTTGGTATTAGTGTTTCTACCGTACATCGCAGAGCCGTTGAACTGGAGAAAAGCCTCAATGCGGTTCTTTTTTCCCGAGACAGTGATGGCTATACACTCACCCACGTTGGAAAACATTTTTTTACTTTGGCTGAAAAAGCAGAAGAGCATTTGATAGCGATGGAACGTTACAATGATCAAGGACAACAATCATTGTTCCGTATTGCTTTACCTGAATTAATTGGGCAGCAGTTGCTTCTGTCAAAGCTAACAGTATTGCAACTAAAGCACCCAGATTTACAATTAGAAATCTCAACAAGTGTCGTTCCTGTTGATTTTTCCCGACGGGAAGCTGACATTATTCTTCGACTTGTCCGACCAGAAAGTGGCCGTTACATTATTCGACGCCTTGGCCAACTAGAATATGGACTTTATTGCAGTAAAGATTATCTCGCCAGTTTCAAAGAGCATGCTGAAACGTCTGATGATTTACTGAATCATCGTATAATCGGTTGGGACAGAAGCCTTCAATATACGTTTTTGGCACAATGGATGCGTGAACTCACCCAAGATGCAGCCCCTGCTTTGTGTTTTGATAACATGCATTCGCAACTACGAGCAGTCATTGAAGGACAAGGAATTACGGCCCTGCCTTGTTTTGTTGCAAAGGCTTCGGGTTTAGTACCTATACTACCTATGCAAACTTTAAAACAAGATGTGTGGTTAATGCGTCATTTAGATACTAAGGATAGTGACTATTCAACGTTGATTAGTGAAACAATTGAAAAAGAACTACAAGAATATCTGTTGTAATAAAAATTAGCTTTGATTCTAATTTTGAATTCAAAAAGAAATTTTAAGTTAAACCGAGTTATGTCTCACTCAAGTTGTACAGAGTGATTCTTAGTTAAAATGATTGGCGATAACTATGAAATCTACTCATAAAAAAGCCGACTCATGTCAAAAACGGAATTTTTCTTTTTTATGGTAAATAAAAATTTTAAGAATTTGATTTAAATAAGTTTTTTAAATATAGTTTTCAGATAACGCCCATTGTGTTAAATAGATCTAATTCATATCTAAAATGAAACCCTTCGGGATGCCTTTAAAGTAGATGTTCTAGAACACGAATTATACGTATTTTTGGAATACATATATTATTGTTGAATAGCTATATTATTTTGATTAAAACCTATAAAATTAATAATTATTTTATATAGTTATAATTCTTTTAATTATGATTGATTTAAAGAAATTAAAGTTAATATTAGGGGCTTCATACGAACCTATTCCCCAATCAAGTAGACGCTTACTTAAAGTTCACTCTGATGGTGGAATGCATGGTCGATATACACCATCTTCAACTGGGGGGCACGTATCAGGAGTTTTGTTATGGTTCAACTGCAAATATTTTTTTCTTACAGCAAGACATTGTTTACAAAAATTTAGAGATGAATCTGGGAATGAAATTCCGTTAGAGAAATTTTATAATCATTCTCCTTATTGGATTAACTTATCTGATAGTTTTAATGATTATGGACAAGTTGTAGATTTTCTATATGTTAGAAAAATATGGTTTATTGGTGAAAATTTTAAATTAAAAGTATTAGAAAGTTGTGAAGGTGTTGATTTAGAGGATCTTTGTTTATTGGAAATCTACTATCCTGGAATACCAGTAAAAAATTATGTAGATTTAAATAATTTAGATAATGTGGTTCGATCAAAGTCTGAGTTAAATAATAGTTTTATGGGATTTAGTGGTTACCCTGCAGAAAAGAACCCATACTTTTGGGAAGATAATGAAATAGTTCCAATCAAAGGTGATGCTACACATAGTACAGTGTTCTATCGTTGGTTTGATTTCGGGATGAACCTTGCCGATAGTAATTGTATAGAATTATTTAAATCTCGAGAGTTCGATTATGAAGGAATGTGTGGCGGCACTGTATTTAAAATAGAAGAATCTGGTATTAAATGGGCAGGAATGTATATTTCTGGCTCAGATACTAAAGCTCGATATCTTCCAAGCTATCTAATTTTAGATTTTATTCTAAATTACAGACAATCGAGGTCAATAACAATTGATGTCGATGCTGAAATATGTGGGGGGGCTAATCATGTATCGAATGCACAGTACAGAGAAGCTGTTATGGATATGGAAAACTTTTTTCGAGAAAATAAAATTAGACAGCATTAATTTATTTTAAAATTAACATAATACGGCTTATGCGAAATGTAATTGTAAGCCCAAAATAGAAATGTCCGGTTTCTCCAAAGTAAAAATGTCCGCTTTTAGAATATGCACTTTTGCAATTTCCTTAGCGGACGGTTTGATATGTTGGTGTCTATGTCGGATAAAGAACTTAAACGATTGTCGGTCTTGCAGGAAATCTGTGATCAACGCATAACCCAGTCCCAAGCTGCTCAGCTACTTCATATTTCAGAGCGTCAGATCAGGCGTTTATTGCAAAAATACAAAGCTCAAGGCCCAGCTGCATTAGCCCATGCCGGTCGTGGTCAAATCAGCAATTCCAGGCTTCCTGAAGAGCTCAGACTCAAGTGCCTCAATATTGTTTCTGATCAACTGCATGGTTTCGGACCCACTTTAGCGCATGAAAAGCTCACCACCGTTCATGGCTTTGATATTTCAGTGGAAACACTGCGTTCCTGGATGATTGCAGCCGATTTATGGACTCCTCGTGCCAAGCGTCTGAAACGCCCGTATCAGCCTCGTTATAACCGGGACTGTTATGGTGAACTGATCCAAATCGATGGCTCACACCATGACTGGTTTGAAGGTCGAGCCCCTAAATGCTGTCTGCTGGTATTTATCGATGATGCCACAGGCAAATTACAGCATTTACGCTTCTGTAAGTCAGAATCAACCTTTGACTATATGATTTCAACACGTTTGTATGTTGAGCAGCATGGTAAGCCTTTAGCCTTCTACAGCGATAAACATTCAGTCTTCAGGGTGAATCAAAGCAGTAAGAAAGACACCAAGATTACCCAGTTTGGGCGCGTACTCAGCACCCTGAATATCGATATTATCTTCGCTAATTCACCACAGGCCAAAGGCCGTGTAGAACGAGCCAATAGAACGCTTCAGGACCGTCTGATCAAAGAAATGCGTCTGGAAGGCATCAGTTCGATTGCCGAAGCCAATGCCTGGCTACCCTGCTTCATTGAGCAGTTCAATCAGAAGTTTGCCAAGATGGCCTTTAATCCCAAGGATCTACACCGGACTGTCACTGAAACAGCCGAAGAATTAGATGATATTTTTACCTGGCGTGAACCCCGCAGAGTCACGAATAGCCTGACGATCACTTATGATAAGTGCGTATATCTCTTGGAAAACACGGAAGAAAACCAAAGATTGATTGGCAAGTATCTTGAGTTTCTGGAATACCCGAATAGTACAGTCGCGATTGAATATCAGGGAAGAAAAATCAATTACAGCATCTTCGATAAATTAAGTCAGCTCAACCAGCGAGAGATTGTTGAAAATAAACGTTTGGGTTCTGTATTAGCCCATATTCAACAGCAGCATGAAGAACTAGAACAACAAAATAAACGCAATCGTTCTCAAAAGATGCCAAGCAGACGTGCACAGAAAACAGTAATCAAAGAACGAAATCTGAATCCTGTGCTTGACTTGGAAATGTCGGTATAGGACATTTCTATTTGGTTTTAAGGTAGGACATTTCTACTTAGGAATAACA